>CAZXDF010000001.1:0-3710 GCA_964639345.1 uncultured candidatus Brocadiaceae bacterium
CCGGCGCGCAGCACCCATGCCGTCTCGCCGCTGATCGTGCGGACCACAATGAGGTGCTTGCCGGCCGCCAGCCGCCGGCTGAAGCAATGGTCGGTGCGCTCGATGACGCTGTTGCGGGATGTCGAAGGCCACGGGAATCCCTCGCGGTTGCCCGTCATGAGCGTGTCGCACAGCACCTCGCCATCGATCCACCACTGCATCCACCAGTCGCAGCCCGCGCCTAAGATGACTTCGGTCTCGCTCTCTACCTCCATCTCGGCCATGGCGTAGGCCTGCTGCCCCGCCTCGTGCCCGCCGAAAAGCGCGCTGAAATCGAGCGTGTCCTCTGTCATCTGCACATCGCGGCCGTCGAGCGTCTGGTCGCCCACCTTCAGCGTCTCAGGAATCCCTGAGAGTTCATCCACCGCCGCATCAACCTGCGGGATAGCTTCCTTGTACCACTTGTAATTCTCCTTGCGAGCCCAGTCGATCGTCGTTGTTTCCGCCCCGACCGGCCCGAAGACGCGCCAGCGTGTGGGGAACTCGACGGCCGCCTTGTCCTCTGTCGGCAGGCGCGTCTCGCGCCCTTCCCGGTCCACAAAATCCCATTCCTCTTCACCAATCCGCGTCAGACCCATTTGCTTTCCTTCCGTTGCGAGAACCGCCTGCGCATTGCAGCAGGGGCCTTACGTATACCGCTCCAGGAGCAGGCATCCTGTCGAACTCCACTCGGGGAGAGGCTACATTCTGCAGCATTGCTCGGCATTTGGCAAGGCAATGGCCAGGGAGCTGTTAAAGGAGTAAGGCGTATGCTTTCGACGCAAGACATGGGCGCCGTAAAGGTGACGGAAGACCAGCTCAGGGAGATGCAGGTCGGGGATTACATACTGCACGCCCGCGGTGGCAAGCTCGAGAAGGTCGCGGTGGAGAAAACCAGGCTTCCGGTCGACCCGGAGGGACACGTCCAGTGCCAAAGCCTGGCGCAGGCGCCGAACGGAACGATCTGCGCCGCGCAGCGCACGATCATCTCCCAATCCACCGACGGCGGCCGGACCTGGCAGCACGCCCACCACAAAGACCCTGGTCGCTTCAGTTGCTGGCGCATCCGGTTCGACGCCGAGAGCACGGTGCTGAACTGCTGCCACCTCGCAGGAGAAGACCTGCCGGCGGTCCTGGCGTCCGGGGACGGGGGCGAGACGTGGGAGCAAATCGGCCGGATCGACCTGCCGATAAAGGGAACGTCCATGCTCAGCTTCGGCGTCATCCGCCTCCGGGACGGGGCGCTGGTGGCCCCTGTCAAGGACAGGGCGGCGGAGGTCGCGGAGCGCTATGAGGCGCTCATCTCCGGGACCGAAAGCATCTATTTCTGCCGCTCCTCGGACGGCGGTCGCACCTGGCCCGAGCATCATTACATGTGCGATTGGAGCGCCGAGACCGGCCTCGCGGAACTCTCCAGCGGCCGCCTCGTAGCGGTGATGCGATACCAGCGCCCGCGCCTCCCCGAGGACACGCCCGAGCTGCTCGAGCGCACCGGGGCAGCCGCGATGGGCTGCAAGTTCCCCTACAAGCACGTCTTCCTCACCGATTCGGACGACGGCGGCAGGACCTGGACGGAGCCGCGCCAGTTGACCACGGTGTTCGGACAGTGCCGCGGCACCGGCGTGGGCCTGTCGGGCGAGCGGTTGGTGGTCGCGCACGATCACCGCTACCCCAGGGCCATGGCCAGCGCACGGGCCATGGTCAGCCTCGACGGCGGCCGGACCTGGGAGGACGAGGTCTACTACCTGAGCCACGGCATGGCGGCGGGCTACAACGAGACCATCCGCATGGACGGCGACGAGATGCTCACGCTGACCGGCTCCTGTTACGGGGACGTCGAGAAATCGCAGGCCGTCATGGGCAGATCGGAGTTCGCAATCATCCGGTGGAAGCTGGTCCGCTGAGATGTATGTATTGCCGCCCCTGCAGTTCCAGAAGGGACACCAGGCCCTGTCGCAGTCGCTGCCGCGTCGTCCATGCAGCGGGTGTTCAGGGATCGGCCGTTCGACGGCGCGGCTGTCGTGGAGCGCGAGAGGCAGCGCGTGGGCTCATACATCGAGGAGGCGAGGGCGACCCTGGGCGAGACCGGGCCGATCTTCCCGCCGGGGTTCTCCTCGGAGGAGTGATTCGTCTTGCGTTGCCGCCAGCGTGGCACGGCCGCCAAGCCGACGTTTTCATCGCGGAGCGGGTTGACGGCATCGCGATGGGCACACGCTGCGACGAGAAGCGCGGCGGCGTGAAGCGCCGTCAGCCTGACACATGCGTCAGTCGTCCCGTTACTTGATGAAGCGAATCGATAGCGGGTACCTGTAGTGAGCCCCCTCGTTCGCCTTCAATGCCCCAATGATCGGACACACGATCGCCAGGATTCCTACGATTACTATCAGCACGAACCCGACGAGAATGAAGCAGAGAGGGACGCTCACAATAGCTGCGATCAACATGGTGATCTGGAAGTTCACCGCCTCCTTGCCTTGCTCATCGATGAACGGATCATCTTGCCTCTTGATAAGCCAGACGACGAGCGGGCCAAGGAGGAAACCGATTCCGTTGCCGAGTAGTCCCACCAGCGCAACAACGTGGCAGATCGTCGCCCACTGGCGCGCCTCCTTTGACGGAAGGGCTGCCGACTCCGGTTCCTCAGCCATGGTCAACGGCCTCCAAAAAGAGCTATCCGCTCAGCGACGTCCAGCGATTAGCCATCTCTGTTTCCGCACAACGCCTCAATGACTCGCCTGGCGCAGAATGCCATCTTACCGCCTGTGACGTCCCAGGGCAACCACGAATTCAAGTGCCCGCACTCCCACGCGCACCCGCCCGGCTCCGGTCGGGCATGAGTCAGTCCAGCGGCCGCCAGCGGATCGCCTGCATGCGAGGCGGGAACTCGATTCCCTCGGAGGTTGGGGGGCCGACGCCGTCGCCCCAGTTGCCTTCGGATCGCTCGCCCACCACCGCCAGGATCATCCCGGGTTTCCCGTCGGCCAGATGCGGCGGCAGGACGCAAGCGGCCGAATACCCGGGGAAAGCGCGCGTGGTATTGAGGTGGTAGAGCTCGGGGTCCCAGGTGCGGCCGCCGTCGCGGCTGACCGTGGCGCGCTCTCCGCCGCGCAGGGGCGGGCAGCGGTGCGTGTAGAGCAGCACGACCCGACCGTCCGGCAACTCCACCATGCCGCCGTGCATCTCATTCAGCAGGAACGTGCAGGGATGCACGTTCGTCCAGGTCATGCCGCCGTCGTCGGATTCGGCCATGAGCAGCCGCTTGACATAAGAGGTCAGCCTCGTCTGCCGCGACAGGCGCTGGAAATGGCGCCACGCCCTCTCGTTCTTGAAGCAGCGCTGCCAGTCATCGGCCGGCACGCTCGTGTTGTCGCGGACCACGGCCAGCAGGCGGCCGGACCCGAGCTCTATGATCTGCGGCTCGCCGCCCGGGCAGATCGGATAGCCCTCGGACCAGTTTCGGCCGCGGTCGTCGGAGCGGTGTGCGTACATCGCGCCCCCAATGACGCCCTCGCCGAGACGGCCGATCGGAGCGATCAGAGTGCCGTCGGCCAGCTCGGTGATGGGGCCGGCAAGAGGGTTCCCCGCGCGCGGTATCTCGCTCGCGCGCTCCCAGGTCTTCCCCTCGTCATTGGAACGATCGAGCGCCAGCACGTCCCTATCCTCCTCGTAGGACGCCGCCACGAAAGTGCCGT
>CAZXDF010000002.1:0-3796 GCA_964639345.1 uncultured candidatus Brocadiaceae bacterium
GCCCACGCCCACGTCAACGAAGACCCCGAAGTCCACCACCTTTCGCACCGTGCCCATCAGCACTTGCTGTTGCTCGAGGTCACCGAAGGTCAGTCGGCGCTTGCGCAGCGCGGGGCCGTTCTCTGTCGCCCGGAGATCAGGCCAGGGGCTGACCAATGCGTCGAGCAAATCCTTGAGCACGAGGTAGTGTACGCCGAACTCTTTTTCGAACTCTCCGAAGTCGACCTCGCCCCGCCTCTTGGCGATCTCCGCACGTGCCTCTTCCGTCTCCAGGTTCTCCGGCGCTATCCCCAAGTCCTGCAATATCTTTTCTGCAACCGGGTAGTGATCCGGGTGAATTCGGGTCCGGTCGAGCGGGTTCACGGAGGCATCGACCCTCAGGAATCCGACGGCCTTGCGCCAGGCGTCCTCGTCTATCTTCGGCACGTCGCGCAGTTCCCTTCGCTGTGCGAAGGGCGTTCGCTCGCGATGCGCGACCAGCTCTTCCACCGTCGTCGCGCCAAGGCCGGGCACGAATCTCAGCAGCGTCGCCGGCGCGGTGTTGAGCTCCGCCCCCACGTCGGCCACGCACTGCTGCACGACGCCGGCGATGGCCTTCTTGAGCGCGGCGCTGTTGATGTCCTGGAGCTGCTGGGCCGGGCACAGGGTGCGCAGGTTCAGCTTGGTGAATTCCGCCAAGGGGTCAAGCAGCCGCCGCCCCGTGGCTACCGCTGCCCGCAGGTCGGTGCTCAAGCCGGGCAGTTCGCTCCCCGCCAGGCGGCTCTCGCTATACGTGCTTATCCCCACATCGTCCACCACGGCGTAGGAGAACTCCTGACAGCTCTCGGCGATTATCTCGCCCACCAGGGCTTCGGTCTCCTGACAGGCCGTTCCGCTTCCGATGGCGGCCACGGAGAGTTGATGACCACCGATCATCTCGATGATCTTGCTCTTGGCAGCCTCGGTTTCCAACTGCGGGGTGTGGGGGTAGACGATAGTGGTCTCGATTACCGATCCCGACTCATCCAGCGCGGCGAGCTTGCAGCCCGTTCGATAGCCGGGCCAAATGCCCAGAACCCGCCGCCCCTTCAGTGGCTCCATCATCAGGAGCCTGCGCAGGTTTCGGCGCAGGACGCCTACCGCGAAGTCCTCGGCACTCTTGCACAGCTCCCGCTCCAGTTCCCGGCCAAGGATCGGGGCCAGGACATCGCACAGGCTCTGGCGGATGCAGAAGTACAGGAATTCCGCGCCGCTGAGCTCGCCCAGCGCTTCGCCCTGGGGTATGGTCTCGGCGTCGTGAAAGCGCCCGTCGACATTGTCGAACCTGTCCGCCCCGCCCGTCATGAACATCTGTGCCGAAGCCCGACACATGGCCAGCAACGGAGGTTCGACCTCGAACTCAAGGATCCTCAGCCGCCTGCCACGCACCAGCGCCAGCATCTGGGACGGATGCACCGCGCCAACGCCCACGCGCAAAGACAGACATGCCTTAAACTCCCCGTGCATGCGCGGCGACATGTGCTTGCCCGTCGGGCGGGAAACGACGTTGCCATCGGCGCGCAGGAGTCCCCGCTGCTTGTCGCGATGGGATTTCTCCTCGGCCATCCGGTCGCATACGATGTGGAAGACCCCGTCCAGCACCTCGGCTACGCCGCCGAGCTCCTTTTCCTCGTCAATGTGAGGCTTGGCGGCCTCGCCCATCAGGGCCAGGTCATCCTCCTGCGCCAGGACGGCCTTCGCCAGCGGCTCGAGCCCCTGTGCAATGGCCAGGCGGGAACGCGAGCGTTTCTGGGGTCTGAAGGGGACGTAGTAGTCGATGAGCTCGCGCATCGTCTCGGCGCTCTCGATCCTCTCGCCAACCTCGTCGGTCAGGACGTCCTGCTCGGCCAGCTTCTTGAGGATCTTGCGGCGTTCCCTCGCCAGGTTTTCGATCTGGCGACTCTCATCGATGAACTCGTCCACGTCCTCAGCGGAGAGGTTGGGCGCCAGGTCTTTGCGATAGCGAAGGACGTACTGCGCGCTTCCCTCATCGCGCAATAACTGCTGCAACTCGTCCAACTGACCATCGCTCAGATGGTAACGTTTGGCGAGCTTCTTGAGAGCCTTTTCCGGCATGGATTCGAGCCGCAGGCGTTTGGAGAGAAGAGTAACTTAAGGTGGGCTACTAGCTCCAGCGAGCACCAACCCCTGCTAGTGCAGACCCATAGTATACAGCAATGCGCATCGGTGTCAAACGAATTCTTGAACTTCCTTATCAGCAGCGCGAAAAGAGCCGGGGCCTAAATTGACCCTTGGGAAACCAAGAGGAAAATAGTATGGGTAGCCCGACCGTCCCGGTCGGGCTTGAACGGCCGCACAGGCCGGGCCTTATGGGTGCCACGGGCCAAGGCGGAGCCTTGCCCGTGCCCGAGGGCGCTGTGGAACGCACGGACAAGCCTGATGGCTTGGTCCGTGGCACACCCACGACAGGGGAGGCGAGCCTCACGGCTTGGTCCGTGGCCGCACAGGCCGGAGCGAGACGCTCCGGCCACCCCTCGGATTTCGTCATTGATTCGGCCTTCGGGCTTCGTCATTCATTCGTCATTCGGATTTCGTCATTGACTCGCCATGTGGATCTTTGCGCTTCTTTCCCAAAGCTCAAGATAGGAGCGTTCAGCCGCGGGCTGTCGCGCCTATAGCAGGCGCCGTGCGGACATTTGCGAGTGAGAAAGGTTTTTCGTATATTGTGTCGTGCGGTGGACCGAGGCCGCGCTTGCCGACGTAACTCCGGACCCCCCACTGCTGCACGAAGGAGCGCCTCAAGATGGCAAAGAGACTGATCCTTGGCGAGTCCGGCGGGCCGACGCCCGTCATTGACTGGGAAGTGGCCGGCACCGCTGCGGCCGCACAAAAGGCCGGCTGGCAGGTCTACGGCATGATCAACGGCCTCGAGGGATTGCTGAATGCCAACATAGAGGGCAACATCGTCGACCTGACCCGCATCGATCCCATGTCGTTCGCATTCAACGGCCCCGGGGCGTGCCTTCGCACCACGCGCATCAAGCCGAAGCCGGATCAGTACAAGAAGATGGCCAGGAACCTGAAGGCGCTGGGGGTGAGCGCGGTGATCTACTTCGGCGGCAACGATTCCGCCGATCAGCTCCTGGGCCTCTCCCGGCAGGCCGATGTGCTGGCGATACACGGGATCAAGACCATCGACAACGATCTGCCCGTCACCCACCACAGCCCGGGCTTCGGGTCGGCGGCGCTTTTCAATGCGACGGCCCTGAAGAACGTCCACAGCGATTTCGCGTGCTACCGCGTGGCGGCGAACTACAAGAGGGGTGGCAAGGTGGCGCAGGGCTGGGCCATTGCGCCGGTGGCCATCTATCAGGTGATGGGCCGCAAGGCGGGCTGGCTGGCCCAGGCCACGGGCTTTGCGAAGGTGGACCCGAAAGGCGAGATCGTCCCGGAGCGTCCGCCGCACATCGTCCTCTCGCGCGAGGTGCCGTTCTCCAAGACCGCGTTCCTCAGCAAGGTGGACAACGTTCTCTCGCGCCAGGGCGAGGCCGTGGTCGTTGTCCAGGAGGACCTGACCGACGCCAGGACCAAGCAGAGCCTCGCCAAGATCCACGCGGAGGACGTGGCCACGGACGCGCACGGCAACGTCGAGCACGGCCGCAGCACCTCGTTCTCACCCGCGATCTTCCTTGCGCAGGTGATCGAGGCCGAGCTGAAGGTCGACGCCGTGCCGGGCAAGATCAAGGAAGTGGCCCTCGTGCCGCAGCACATCCAGAGAAGCTGCATGATGTCCCCGGTCGACGCCTCGGAGGCCTAC
>CAZXDF010000003.1:0-3176 GCA_964639345.1 uncultured candidatus Brocadiaceae bacterium
CGAGCTCTTTGAAGTTGATATCGAAGACACCCAGTATCACTAGGCTCCCGAGGAAGATAGAACTGGATCGAGAACGATGTTCCACTTTCTCCGAAGACAACGCTTGGGACCATTCCTCTTTATCGCCGCCATGCCGCGGTCCGGCTCGACGCTGCTGGCCGGAATGCTCACCAGAAAACCGCACGCGGTCATCCTGTCGGAACCTGGGTTTCAGAGAGGGATTCATCACAACTTGGAGCAGTTCAAGGACATTCCGGGCGTCGAGATAGGGCGCCTTGCGAGGCACAGGGGCAGACCGAGAAAGATGCTGGCGGCCTTCCGCAGACAGGTGGTTCCGCAGATCCTCAAGACCTACCGTCGCCTCGGCGTCAAGGAATGCTTTCTGGACAACTGGCGCCTCTACGAGGAGTTCTTTGACGACGTCAGGTACATCATTCTTGCCAGGGACCCCAGGGATGTCATGCTTTCGGTGCTCGACTATGGCGAACACGCCGACTGGCACAAGAAGATGTGGGCCGATCGCAGCGACGAGCATATCGCCGCGCAGTTCAGCCGGGCCTGGTCTCATCAGCTGGACATGCTCAATTCCAGCAATTGCTTGAGGGTACGCTATGAGGACTTGTGCCGGGGAAAGGTCGGCTTCAGCGCCATCGCCAAGTTCTGCGGACTCGATTTCGATGAGCCCGGCAGCGTTTCCCAGTCGCTAGAGGCGTTTCCGTGGCGGGCATGGGAAATCGAACGCCACAGCGGGCGACTGACCGAGAGCGCCGTGCATCGGTGGAAAGAGGAGACCGATGAAACCCGCCTTCAGCGCGTCCATTCGTTGGCCAAGCTCATGTCCGACTACTGCGGGTTCTGGGGATACTGAGGGTCCGGCCCGCGCATGAGGCCGAGGAGGGCCAGAGATGATCGCGCGACTTCTGAGAGCGCTGGCCGCAAGGTTCTCCGGTCGCTCTTGCGGCATGTCCAAGAACGATCACGTCCAGTTCTGGATCGACGATTCCATGCGGAATATCACTCCACACGGGGCTGAGCGTCCGGCCGGCTGGGAAGAGACAGCGTTCCTGCGGGAGCTGACCGGGCTCTTGGACTTCGCCACGGTGTATGAACTCGGGTGCGGCTACGGGCGCCTTTGCACGGCCTTCCGGCCGGATGTGTACGTTGGCCTTGACATTAACCCCAGCGCGATTGAGAGGGCCCGGAAGGACCACCCCGAGCACAGCTTCCGCCTCATCGGTTTCGATGGCCCGTATCCAGAAAAGGACTTATGCCTGGCATACACGGTTCTCCTCCACATAGACGATCGCCACATTCGGGAGGTGGCCGACCAGATCACCCGGACGGCCACGCGCGTGCTCGTGGCGGAGATCCTTGGCCGCTGCTGGCGCCGCCGGGGCAAGGTGCCCACCTTCAATCGCAAGCGGGAGGATTACGAACGGCTGTTGTCCGCGTTTCGTCTTGAGATGGAAATCCGCAAACCCTATCTGCGCTACGCTGACACGGATATCAGTTTCCTCTACTTCGAGAAGAACGGCGTCCGCTGATAAGCGAAGGGTGGTTCAAGTGCAGGTCATTCATCTCGCTCTTTCGCCTCTGGCCGGCAGCCCTATCCGCATTGTCAACGCGCTGAACCGGCACACCCAGGTGCGGGCGCGCCTCGTAGTGCTGGACCCAGACCGGTACGGCACCCTCACCTTTGAAGGCGATCTGAACTGGAAGAACGACCGGGAAGAGGCCCTGGCCATCCTGGAGGCCGCAGACATCGTGCACCTGCACAACAACATCGACCCAAAGGCCAATCCCTTCGGCATTGACTTCACCGACTATGCGGGCCGAGGAACAGCCTTCGTCCGGCAGTACCACACCATGCCCTACGCACTGGCGCGGCGTTCGCACAGGCACGAAGAGGACATCGTCAACGACCCGCTGCCCCAACTGGTTGTCGCCCAGTTCCAGGAGCGCTACTACCCCCGCGCCCGCCCCGTCCCCAACATCGTCCCTATCAACGAGGAACTCTACACGCCGACCCGAAAGGGCGGCTCGGGCGTGACGGTCTTCTTCGCCCCCAGCAACATCCGCTCCGCCTGGCAGGTCCCCGATGCCCTCTCGCGCTGGGATACCAAAGGGTTTCCCGAGACGCTCGCCCTTCTGAAGCGGATCGAACGCGCCACGCCCGGCGTGCGGATCGACGTGGGGCTGAAGCTGCCTCACGCTGAATGCCTTGCGCGGCGACGCCACAGCCACGTCAGCATCGACGAGATGGTCACCGGCAGCTACCATCTCTCCAGCCTTGAGAGCCTCTCCCAGGGCGTGCCGACCTTTGCCTTTCTCGATCGCCGCACGCAGGTGACGCTGGCCGAAATCACCGGCACAGGCGAACACCCCTGGATGGATTTCCGGCTCGAAGAAGCGGAGATCCCCCTCCGCCGGCTCCTTGAGGACGCGGAACTGCGGGAAGAGGTCGGCCGGTATTCTCGCCAATGGATGGAGCAGTATTGGGACGATGTGGCGATGGTCCGGCATTTCGTCCGAGCCTACGAGGACCTGCTCGAGCGACCAGGGGTGTTTCAGAAGATGCGCTTTGACCCCAGCGACGGGAAGGCCATGTGGTTCGGCCGCGGGATGGACGATGCCTCGTGGGAGGCAAGACGGACGCGGCATGTGCAGTGCGGAATCTGGAGGACGATCCGTGCTGGCCTTGGCGTTCGCCGCCGTGAGCTGTGAACTGCTGCTTGTGGGAATGGTGGTCAACTGGCGGCAAGTGCTGTCCCCTATCCAGGGTTCGTGACCGAAGGAAGAGGAGGCAAGTTCTCGATGTTTGACGGGGTTAAGGAGCGTTGTCTGAGGCTGCTATCTAAGGCTCTTGCAAATGCTTTGAGGACCAATAGCGACATAGTGGCAGGAAACCTCTCGCGATGCTTGCCTGACATCTTGCACAAAGCGATGGCGGAGGAGCGATTCGACATCCGTGCCGCATTGCAGAGACGCGCGCTCGCAGAAACGGCGGCATTTGTCGAACAAGCGATTCCGCTTTACATGGGATACAAAGATCGCCATGCCCTACTGGAGGCCGCTTTGGAGGTTGCTTCGGCTCAGGGCCTTTTCCTTGAGTTCGGAGTATATGAGGGCAAGACGATCAACTTCATAGCCGCTCACCGAACTGATGTCACCGTGTA
>CAZXDF010000004.1:0-3726 GCA_964639345.1 uncultured candidatus Brocadiaceae bacterium
CCGGTACCCTCAAACCCTTCCCCAGCGCTACGTCAGCCTGACGCAGCTTCACCACTACCTGCTCTGCACTATGCCGTCTCTTCATCTGAGAATCCTTTCCGGACTATTGCCGTATGGATCCTCTCACAACTCCTGGATCAAGTCTCGGGGAAGGGGTCATCCCTACCTGGAGCTGTTTGCGCGCCATACGAGAGTTGGCTGGACCCAGTGGGGCAATGAAGTTGTCGAATCCGGGTCGGATACGTCGGAAGCATCCGAGTCCAATGCTACAGACAGACCAATCAGAATCGCCCGCGTCATTCCAGCCCCCGACAAGGCTCCACAAAAGGCCTTGTTCTGAGCGGGCCGTGTCACGTCAGCTCCGCCAGCCGAGCGCGGTGGCAGTGGCAGATGGCGATGGCGAGGGCGTCGGAGGCGTCCAGGGGCTCGGGAAGCCCGGGAAGCTCAAGGATCAGCCGCACCATCTGCTGCACCTGTGACTTAGAGGCGCGGCCGGTTCCGGCGACGGCCTGCTTGACCGTCGCGGGCGGATACTCGGCCACCTCCAGCCCCGCCGCAGCCACCAGCACCATGCCGCGCGCCTCGCCGATCTTGATCGCCGTGCGCGGGTTGCGCCCGTAGAAAGCCCCCTCGACCGCCGCCACCTCGGGCCCATGGCGGGCTATGACCTGCCTGAGGCCGCCGTAGATCGTGCTCAGGCGCTCGGGCAGGGCGCCCGCCGTGCAGCGCACCACGCCGTAGTCCACCGCTTTCAGGTCGGGGCCGTTGCAGTCGACGATGCCGTAGCCGCAGACCTGCGTGCCCGGGTCGATCCCGATAACCCTCATGCCGGCCTCCGCCTTCTCCTGCCGGGAGCGCGTCGCTCTTCCGAACCGTTCGGCTTCATGCCGAACCGCACCGTGCCCGGGCCGAGCAGCTCTTCAAGCTCAAGGGCCAGCCGCTCCGATGCCTCAACGCACTGGCCGCTCGAAGCGGCGCAGCGCAGCACGACGCCGCCGCTCTCGAGGTCGAAGACCACCGGCAGCCGTCCCTTGTGGCCCGCGAGGATCTCCTTGATCCGGCTCCATGCGCCGGGGCTCACGTCGCAGCACGGCACGCGAACCTCCAGGGAGCCGGCGAAACTCCCGGCGGCATCCTGAATGCGGACAACCTGATCGACTCGGACCGCGGTCCCCTGCCGGCGGCCGATCGTTCCGGACAGGAGCAGCACCTCGTCGGGCTGCACCGCTTCGATGAACCGGTCGTAGGCGCGCCCCAACAGCACGCACTCCACGTAGCCCCTGGTGTCGAGGACCTTGAGCGCGGCCATCTGCCGCCCGTCGCGTGTGCGGCGCTTGCGCACGGCCTCCACCAGGCCGCCCACGACCACTTGCTCGCCATCGGGCAGGGAGTCGATCTCGTCGCCCGCGGCGCTGGTCAGGCGCGCGAGCTGCGCGCGGTGCTCTGCGAGCGGGTCATAGCGCACGTACATCCCCAGCGCCTCGCTTTCCTGCCGGGCCAGCTCGCGCTGGCCGAGCGGGGGGACCTTCGGCAGGTTCAGCTCGGCCCGCTCTGCCGGGTCCTTCACCTCCGCGCCATTGCCGAAGAGCGATACCTGGCCCATGTCCCGATCGCGCCGCACGCGCGCGCCGGCCTTCAGCGCGGTGTCCAGCACGGCAAGTTGCTGCGCGCGCTCGCCGGGAAGCTCATCGAAGCACCCGGCCTTCAGGAGGGCCTCGACCGCCGCCCGCGTGACGTCCTGGGAGCTGACGCGCTCGGCGAACTCGAAGATGCTCGCGAAAGGCCCGCCATTCTCGCGCTCCTGGATGAGGGACTCGACGGCTTTCTTGCCGACGTTCTTGATGGCTCCCATGCCGAACCGGATCAAGCCGTCCCTGACGACGCGGAAGTCCGCGCCGCTCTCGTTGACGTCGGGCGGCTGGACCTTGATGCCGAGCCGGGCGCAGGCCTCCATCAACTCCACCACCTTGTCCGTCTTGCCCATCTTGCAGGAGATGCTCGCCGCCATGAACTCGGTGGGGTAGTGGGCCTTCAGGTAGGCGGTGCGGTAGGCCACGAACGCGTAGGCGGCGGTGTGCGCCTTGTTGAACCCGTAGCCCCCGAAGTGCAGGATTAGCCCAAAGATCCTCTCGGCCGTCTCCTCGTCCACCCCCCGGCTCACCGCGCCGTCCACAAACGACTTGTGGCCCTTCTCGATTACGCCCTGGTTCTTCTTGCCGATCGCCTTGATGACCGTCAGGGCCTCGGCCATGCTGACGCCAGCCACCTGGTTGATGATCCGCATGATCTGTTCCTGGTAGACGATCACGCCGTAGGTGGGGCGCAGGATCGGCTCCAAAGCAGGGTGCGGATACTCGGTCTGGGCGCGGCCGTGTCGGCGCTCGATGAAGTCATCCACCATGCCGCTCTGGAGCGGCCCCGGGCGGTAAAGCCCCACAGCGGCGATCAGGTCCTCCATGCTCGCGGGCTGGAGCTTGCGCAGGAGCTGCCTCATGCCCTCGCTGCCGAACTGGAACACGCCGGTTGTCCTGCCCTCAGAGAGCAGCTCGTAGGTGGCCGGGTCGCGCAGGTCGAGGTCGGCCGCGTCCATGCTCGGCACCTCACGCCCTCGCTCGGCGATCATCCCCAGAGTCCGCTCGATGACGGTAAGTTCCGTAAGCCCCAGGAAGTCCATCTTCAACATGCCCACGTGGGCCAGTTCGTCCATCGCCCACTGCGTCATCAGCACGCCCTCTCCGCTCTGGCAGAGCGGGATCAGCTCGTGGAGCGGCCGGTCCGCGATGACGACGCCGGCGGCGTGCGTGCTGGCGTGGCGCGGCAGGCCTTCGATGTGGCGGGCGTATTCCAGGATGCGCGCCACCTCCTCGTCCTTTTTGGCCAGCTCGCGCAGCTCCGGCGATGCCTTCAGGCCGCTCTCGAAGGTCATCTTCGGCCCGGACGGGATCATCTTCGCCACCCGGTCCACCTTCTCCAGCGGCACCTCAAGCACGCGGCCTACGTCGCGCACGCAGTTGCGCGGCGCAAGCGTCCCGAACGTGATGATCTGCGCGGTGCTCTGCTGGCCGTAGCGCTCGCGCACGTAGTCGATGACCTGCTCGCGGCGCACCTCGCACAGGTCGATGTCGATGTCCGGTTGCTCGCGCCGCTCCGGGTCCAGGAAGCGGCTGAATATCAGGTCGTAGTCCATGGGGTTGAAGTCGCTCAGGCCCAGCGCGTGCGCCACCAGGCTGCCGCAGCCGCTGCCGCGCATGCCGATCGGGATCTCCTTCTCCTTTGCGAAGCGCGCGAAGTCCCAGCAGATCAGCATGTAGTCCACATACCCCATCTGCTCGATCACGTCCAGCTCGCGGTCGACGCGCTCGCGCATCTCCTCGCCCAGCTCCCTGTAGCGCTCCTGGAGGGCCCCCTCGGCCAGGGCGCGCAG
Organism: uncultured candidatus Brocadiaceae bacterium; assembly: GCA_964639345.1. Classification (GTDB taxonomy): domain Bacteria; phylum Planctomycetota; class Brocadiia; order SM23-32; family SM23-32; genus CAZHPE01. The sequence goes on from CAZXDF010000004.1 coordinate 3,425, forward strand.
GTGGGCCGCGTTGTCCGCCACGCCTTCCTGACGGAAGCTCGGGAACTTCAGCGACTCATCCAGCTTCACCTCGCACATCTCAGCGATGCGCAGCGTGTTGGCCAGCGCATCGGGCTCGTCGGGGAACAGGCTCGCCATCTCCTCCGCGGCCTTGAAATAGAGCTGGTCGCTCTCCATTCGGAAGCGTTCCGGGTCGTTCAGCGCGCTGCGGGTATTGATGCACAGCAGCACGTCGTGCCACGAGCGGTCGGCGGCCTCGAGGTAGTGGGCGTCGTTGGTGGCCACGACGGGGATGTCGAGCT
>CAZXDF010000005.1:0-3614 GCA_964639345.1 uncultured candidatus Brocadiaceae bacterium
TACGCCTCGTCGCCCGGGTGGCTCAGTGGTAGAGCACGGCTTTCGTAAAGCTGAGGTCGTCGGTTCGAATCCGACCCCGGGCTCCATTATTCCGGCCCACTATTCCAGACAAGAATGAACTTCGCCGCTCTGCGCACGACCGCGTCGCAACAGACGTGAGGAGTATATCAGGCAGACGGTAGTCGTCAAGTGGAGGGGCTCGCGTAAGCGTCCCAAAGACCGTGTGATCAGGCGAGGCGGACAGGAATCCCGCCTTCTGAGCCAGAGGACGAAGAAGGCCCTTCCGCCCTCACCACGACAAAACGCGGCCCGCTTCTGTGGGGGCGTCCGGCTGATTGCTTTGGCAATCAGCTTGTCGTTTGGCCTCTGGGCCAAACGGCCGTCCGCCCAATTGGCCGATCCTAGCAGATCACACAAACTTTGGAACGGTTACGACACGCCGGTCGCCCGCGCTCTCAGGGCCTGTAGTAGTCGCGCCAGTTGGCGGCGTTGCAGAAATGACCAACGCGGCCGTCGCCGCTGCTGGCGAGCGTGAGGGGTTCCTTCGACTCGACGTGCCAGTCGGCGAAGAGGACGTTCGCAGATCCGTGGTGGCGAAAGTGTATACGCGGAAACACGAAGTGCTCCAAGTAGTAATTCTCCTCGACTGAGCCCATGGGCGTGTAGTAGATATTCGGGTTGCCGTTGGAGATGCGGGCGCTGTCGACCAGCACGATCAGACGCGATGGCCGCTTCGCCTGGGTGTAGATCGTCTCGGTTGTGAGGTACTCGAAGTTGTATGCGTAGCCGACGAGCTTGCCGTCGAATCGAGTGCGTGTCTCGAAGCCCGGGCACTGCTCGACGGCGCGCGTTATCTGCAGATATGGATACAAGTACCCCTTCGTGCGATCGAACACCCGGCTGGCAGGATCGGAGCGCTGGGAGGTGGTCCGCTCGCCGAACCAATAGCTGAGCTGGCTGTTGTGGATGGGCATGAAGCGGTCGTCGTGGTTCATTATGTACATTGAGAGAGCGATGCCAAGCTGCCGCAGATTGGACTTGCACGTGGCCGAATGTGCCTGGGCGCGCGCGTGGCCGACCGCGGGCAGCAACATGCCGGCAAGGATGGCGATGATGGCGATAACTATGAGGAGTTCGAGAATGGTGAAAGCGCGCACGGGCCTTGCAGCCCGCGCGCGCCTCACATCTCTCCGGTGAAAGCTCAGTCCAGAGATACTGTTCATCAGCCTACGCCCTCTTCTTCCGACGCTTCAGAACACCAGCCACACCCACCGCCAGAATCGAAAGGGCGCCGGGCTCCGCCACTGGCGGATCGTGATTGAACCAGACCGTCTCGTACGTGATGTCTGCGATGATCGATGGATCGTCGCCCCAGGCGTTCCCGTCCTGGGGATTCATTATCGCCAGCGTGTCGATGGCGAATGAACTGACAGAACCGAACCCGCCGATGGGGGCCGAGAGGTCGAGGTCCGGAAGCGTTGTCACGTTGTCGACCAGCACTGTGCCAGTCGCGGCCTCGGTGATCAGCATCGAGACAGTGCGCGTTGGGCCGTCGTAGTCCATCGTGACCGCCATGGCGGTACCGAGCGGCAAGCCGTAGGTGTTGCCGAAAAGCGGGTGGGTCGCGTCCGCGATCTCCTGCGCGAGGAGCGTGTCGTATCCGCCGTCCTCACTGTCGTCGAGGTTGAAGTTCGCAGCCATGTGCCAGAAGGCCGCATCCGGGCCGAAGAGGTCGCTGCCGATAACCGTCTGCTGAAGCGTCGGCCATCCAAAACTGCTTTCGTTCGGGAAGAAGTTCCACTCGAAACTATCGAAGCAGTTTCCGCCCGTCGACCAGCCCGTGCTGGGATCAGGATGGCCGGTTCGGTCGAGCTGCGTCGTGGTGGAGTTGACCAGGCCGAACGCGATTTGCATAAACTGCTGCGGCGCGGCCGCCATGCTGTGAATGGTGAGGGTAGCCCCGAACGAGAAGCTGTCGACCTCCGTGTAGGTTCTCGGAAGGGCCCAGCCCATCCGCGAGCTGTCGCCGACGTAGTTCGACGCATCGGGGAACCCGCCGGCCAGCCGCCAGTTCGTGTTGAGGTTGAGGGACAAGTCGCCGGGGGCGTTCCACACATACGTGTTCGGGGCGCCCGCCGGAGCGGAACCGCCGATGGGACCATACTCGACGACCGCGCGTCCGGCCGCGACAGGGTCGTCGCCGAACGTTTCCACCAACGTGGTCGCATGGGCCGGGACGGCGAGACAAGAACAGACGAATACAACCACCGCAACTGCGGCGAACGTGTTTCGCTTTTGCATCATTAAGTTGCTCCAAAATGCTTTGACCCTGGCATTACCCGTACCACGGTCCACCCGCCAATGTGCGGGCACGAAAAAAGCCGCTCTCGAATCGTCGAGACCGGCTTCGTGAATGCACCAGCATTCGCGGCCAGCCTCTCTACCTCGAAGAGCTGTACCTGGCCGCGGGCAGGTTTTCTGACTGATGGCGACTGCACCAGATGACGCACCTTCCCATCCGCCGTCATCCCGGCTTACCGAGACTCACGCGGACAGTGACACGCCAAGCAAACTGCCATCGACAGCGACGGGCATCGTGCCTTTTCGGCTTCCCTTAACACCCGCGGCCAACAAGATGAATTGTTTGGAATCACCGCCTGCATCGCGACCGGCGCAAACCGCGCCATCCGCGCAACAGGGCCATACGAGCCACCTCCTTTCACAAACGGGCCACAAAACATGCCGGGCCCCTTCGGGAGCCCATACGCCGCACTAACAGCGGCACGCCCTGCAACCAGCAACAAGCATGCCAAAACTTCGCGCGGAATGCAACGCCGTAGGCAGCTTTTTTTCATGCCGTTGGCACATAGAGACATGGGACCTGGCATTTGGCCGGGAGCGGGCGGGCGGGCGCAGATGAATGTTTCCCTGTGGAAACAAAACAATGGGCCCGCGTTGATTCGCGACACCACAGGCGCCGGCTCGAGCCAACGGCCGTGCAGCCCCCGCGGCGGCTCGGAATCTATCCCGTATGAATCCGCCATTTTGGGCTAAAGTCATGCGGCATTTCATGACGATATGTACCCCGGAGCGGGCGCTTCCCGTGAGCGTACGCCCTCTTATCTCAGCTATTTCGTCTTGCTAAATCAGGAGGTTTCCAATGGCGCGCAGACGGCTCTACGTTTTTGGCACCATTATCGTGCTCGGTCTTCTCATCGGCATCTTCTGCCTGCCAAAGGGTGTCGAGCAGCCCCCCGCCGCCTCGAAAGGTACGCCGGGAGATATCGCTCAGACACCGGGCGGAGGCTCGCAGTCTCTGCCATCGTTGGACGTCGACGGCGAGAAACGGCCGACCTCCCCCACTGAAAAGCTCGTCACGAAGGCAAGAGCTGAGAACTCGCTCCAGGCGAAGTACAAGCTGCTCAAGGAAGCCTACGAGACCGACCCGCGTGGCCGCTGGGGCGGAGAGGCCGCCGCAGAAATCGGCGACATCCACACCAGGCTCAACAACGCCGAGAGGGCGCGGCAATGGTATGGCAAGGCCAGCCGCGCGTCACTCTCGGCCGAGACGTCCGCACGCGTCAGAGCCGCGCTCGATGTCGCTGGGGGGCCGA
>CAZXDF010000006.1:0-2854 GCA_964639345.1 uncultured candidatus Brocadiaceae bacterium
TCCGTATTGAACGCGCATGAATATAGCCCAAGACTGCCCGACCGTCAAACGCGCGGCCCAGCCCGCGGATGGCCCCGGCCTGCTCCGGCAGAGATATTACATCAGACGAGGACCGTAGAGCTGACCGTCGTCCCCACGCGGAAAGCGCGGCACATTGCACCGTTCATCCACGCCTCATACACCCCGCTTCCGGGAGCCAGCCCCGCGGTCTACCAAGGGCGGCACACTGCGCGTCCGTACGCAAGGTGCAAGCATTCCGCAGGGATTCACGACGCAAAACAGCCGGATTCTAGGCGGTCGCCTGACAAAAGTGAGGGGGCAGGATGGGCCTGGACACCTTAGAAGAGTCTGCTGTTACGCCGGGGTCGGAATCGCCCCCGGCCGCGAGCGCTTCAAGCAGCGCTTGCGAGCGGAAGTCACAATGGGCGAGAAATGACCCCGCCCTGAAGCTTTCGGGGCGGTTCGGTATGATGGCCCAGGTCCCGGGCGCGCGAGTCGACAGGAGCCATTCGAGAGCTTCCCGCGTGAGGTGCGAAGAGTTAGCCGTGGCGACAAGCCATGAGACATGCGGCGCCCATCGCATGGCCGAAAGAACGCCTGCCGTGAGGCCCTCGGCATCCGGAGCGCCGGGCAGCCCAAGTGGCCCCCCCCGCCGCGCTGTCACCGCCTCCCCGCCCACGACCACTACCCTATCGGTCACTTGTCCCAGAAGCTCGGCGGTCCGCTCCAGCCGTACCCTAGAGTCCCCGGCCTCCTGCCTGCACGCGTCGGTCCCGGCGGCCTCGGGGCAGGCGAGGACGCAGCCAAAAACTGGCGGCTTGAGCCACTGCCGGGGGAGCCAATCTTCCAGCATGGACATGAGCGTTCCGACGCGGTCTGCGTCTCGCGGCATTGCTGCGATGACGCCGCTGCACCCCTGCGGCGGGTCACTGCTGCTCGCATCCGACAGCCAGACTTTCTGCAGCGGGGTGCCCTTGTGGCCCTCAACCAGGACGAGGTCGTATCGCCGCGCCAGCGATCGCAGCGCTCGCTCCAATCCAGCGCCGCCCGCGCGGTGCGCCCGGAACAGTTCCTCCTTCGGCCCATGGAGGAGCACGTCAGCGCCAGCCCGGAAGAACCGGTCACTGTCCTTGCCGGGCCGGTCCAGGTCAATCCCGTGCACGTCATGCTTGACAACAGCAACGCTCAGGCCCTTTGCGGATAGCTGCGGGATCAGGGATTCAATGAGGGTAGTCTTCCCCGAGCCGCTCCACCCGCAAATGCCGAGGATGGGAAGGCTATCGAGCATCAGAGACTCCGTCCGGCTATGGCTCTCGTCTCGGCCACCGCGCAAACCTCCAGAGGCAGGCATGAGCCCTTGAGTCCGGAACGGAGGCCATATCCGCCCTGCCGGAACCGATGGTTCGCGCCGCCCGCGGCGCTTCCCTTCTCCGCCATCAGGCGATCGTCACGCCCAGCCAGAGCGCCAGAAGAAAGAGCGTAGCGCACCGGGCGGTGCGCGCGTCCATGTCGGGTATTCGCCCGCTGCCGTAGACCTGGCGGACCAGGCGGTAGGCCGGCACGATTGAGAACAGGCACAAGAGGCCGGCGACACCCACCATCCCGGCCGCGTGCAGAAGCACTGCGCCCAGCACTGAAGCAACGAGTATGTCCCATCGCCATTGCGCAATAGGCCGGACGGCGGCGCTCGCCACCAATACAGGCAGGGCGGACAGCGGGAACGAGAATGCGCGCAACGCCCGCGCGCGCGTGCCCGCCCAGCGCGCCCACGCTCGGGGCGATGCACTGGAGGTGGGGTCCGTCACCGTGAGGCCCCCTCCGTTGCGTCGCCGCCCTCGCCCTTCGAGTGCTGCAGCAGCGTCGCGACCGTGTTGCACAACACGTCCAGGTCGACGGGCTTCTCGACGAACTCGGTGACCGGCAGCCACTGCTCGTCGATATCGCGCGGGCCGAAACCGAGCGGGAAACGGGTGTTGACCGCGGTGAGCATCAGGATGGGCACGTCCTTGAGCTCCCCGCTGTAGTGGCGCATCGCGCGCGCCAAGCCGAATCCCGCGGAGCTGTCCTCCGGGAACATCACATCCAGCACCACCAGGTCCGGCTTCCTCCCCTCCATGCGCGCGAGGGCGCCCTGCGTGTCAAGCTCGATGTTCACCTCGTGCCCCGAATCCTGCAGCACCGTCGCCGCCGCGTGCGCAAAGTCCTCGTCGTCGTCAACTATCATTACGTAGGCCATCCTTAACCTCCCTTGCGGCTCATTCCGGCGAGCTGTCCCCCCCGGGGAAATCCCAGGGTGAATCTCGTCCCCTCTTTAAGGGTGCTTTCCACGCGCACCCGTATCCCGTGCTCCAGGGCCACATGCTGCACGATGGCGAGCCCTAGCCCGGTGGATTCCTTGTTGTGCCTCGCCGCTTCATCCGTGCGGTAGTACTCCTCGAAGATGCGGGGCAGTTTCTCAGGCGCTATGCCGATGCCGTGGTCCTCCACGCTGACCAGGACGTCGTCTCCAGGCGCTGCGGCGCAGCACCTGACGGCCACCCGCCCGCCTTCTTGCGAATACGCGACGGCGTTGGACAGCAAGTTTGCCACCAGCATCCTGAGATGGTCCTGTACGCCCACGATCGGCGCCGGCTCAAGCTCTGCTCCAATGGCGACGCCGTGCGCCTCGGCCGTCTGGTTCACCTGGCTGATGGCCCATCCGACCACCTCGGCCAGGTCGAGTTCGGTGGGCTGAATCGGCTGCTCGCTGGAGGAGCGCAGGTTGGCGAGCTGGAGCATCTCCTGGATCTCGGTCGCCAGCCGGCTGCATCTTCGGGCGATTCTGCGAACCACATCCAGTGCCTCATCGCTCAGC
>CAZXDF010000007.1:0-4814 GCA_964639345.1 uncultured candidatus Brocadiaceae bacterium
CGGGGTATGTCTGAGGGAGGGGTGAGGCAGGCGAATACGCGGAAGGATTCGTCTGGAGGGCAAAGGACCGGCGGCCCGTGCGGGAAAATGCGCGTCGGCCCTGGCAAAATGGGATATGTCCTATATAATCGGTCATGCGCCGAGAAAAGTCCGGGAGCGCAAGAGTCCCGGCCCAAACCCGTTCCTTCGCGGAGATGTGCGCGCATGAATGAGCCGATGATGATTTTTACCGGCCGGGCGAGCTACTACCTGGCGAACAGGATATGCAAGGCATTGCAGCGCCTGCCCGGCGTGGCGCCCCTGGAGCTGCACGAGCCCGAGGTAATCAAGTTCGCCAACGAGAACCTCAAGGTCAAGATCAAGGAGAGCGTGCGGGGGGCCGATGTGTTCGTGATCCAGACGGCGGCCACCTCCTGGCACGCCCCGGCGGGCGTCAACCCGGAGAGGCTGAGCCCCGAGGCAGCGGCCAAGCTGTGCCTGTCGGAGAACATCCTGGAACTCCTCATCCTGGTCGACGCGCTCAAGGGCGCATCGGCGGGCCGCGTCACCATTGTGACCCCGTACTACCCCTACGTGCGCAGCGACAAGAAGGACGAACCGCGCATCTCCATCACCGCTCGCCTGGTCGGCCAGCTCTTCCGCGAGGCGGGCGCCGACCGCGTGCTGACGGTCAACCTGCACCAACTGCAGATCCAGGGCTTCATGCCCATGCCGTGCGATCAGCTCGACGCCAACCCAGTGATAGCCCATTACTTCAGCAAGCACTACGACCTGGGCAACTTCGGCGTCCTGGCCACCGACGCCGGCGGCGTGAAGTGGGCCACGAGCTATGCCGAGATGCTGAACGTGCCCCTGGCCGTGTGCGACAAGAGGCGCTGGGGCGACAATGAGGACCCCGAGATTCGCAACGTCATAGGCGGCGACGCGATTCGCGGCCGTGAGGTGGCGATATTCGACGATGAAATCCTCACCGGCGGCACCATGACCAGGGCCATGTGCGCGCTGCGCGAGAGGTTCGACCTGAGCGTGTCCTATGTCTCCTGCGTCCACCCCGTGTTCTCGGAAGGCGCCATCGAGCGCGTCCTGGACGCCGGCGTCAAGCGGATCGTGACCACGGACACCTTGCCCACGCCCCGGGTGGACGACCGCCTGCACGTGGTCAGCGTTGCGCCCCTGCTCGCCGCTGCCATTCGCAACATCCATACGGACCGGTCGGTCACGCAGATATTCAAGCAGCCGGATGCGCTCTCCGGCCCCATGCAGGCGGAATTGTGGGACGGGGAGGAAGGGTGACGGGCCGCGCGGGCGATTCTGTGGCGACAGGGCAGCCGGGCCGTCTCGGCCCGGGTTTCTTCTCCACGGCGCCCCCGTGGCGGGCGGGACGCCCGCCCTACCCGGAAGGGGGCATTTTTCATGAGAGTGCCTCTTCATGTGGGGTCAATCGCGCTGGCCGATGAAGCCTGAGGCTGATGGGAACGATGAACGAGGGCAATCCAATCCGAGAAGAGATCGTCGCGTGGCTCACGGGGCGCGTTCCGCTTGACCGGGCGGCCATCGGGGGCCTGATCGAGGTGCCGCCGAACGCGGAGATGGGCGACTACGCCCTGCCGTGCTTTGCCCTGGCGCGGGAACTCCGCAAGGCCCCGGCCGCCATCGCGGAAGAGCTGGCCGCGAGCTTCACGCCCACCGAGAACGTGCCGGGCGCCGCCGCGGCCGGGCCGTACCTCAACTTCATGGTGAACCGACCGGTGATGACCGCCCACGTGCTGCGGCAGGTCCACGAGGCGGCCGAGACCTACGGGTGCAGCGACCTCGGGGCGGGCGAGACCATCGTAATCGACTACTCCAGCCCCAACATCGCCAAGCATCTGGCCGTGCATCATCTGCGCTCGGCCATCATCGGCCGCTCCTTGGGCCTCATCTTCCGGGCGTTGGGCCGCCGAGTAGTCGGTATCAACCACCTGGGAGACTGGGGGACGAGTTTCGGCAAGCTGATCGTGGCGTTCGAACGCTACGACGACCTGGACGCTGAGACTGCTACGGTCTCCGACCTCCAGGACGCCTACGTGCGCTTCAGCAGTGCTGCGGAGCGGGAACCTGAACTCGATGATCTCGCGCGCGAAGCCTTCCGCCGGCTGGAGACGGGGGAGGCCGCAGCGACGGAGTTGTGGGAGCGGTTCACGGAGATAAGTCTGGAAGAGTTCCAGCACATCTATGACATGCTCGGAGTCCGGTTCGACGCCTGCACGCCGGAGAGCTTCTATGTTCCGATGACGCATGGGTGTATCGAGCGCCTGGTCGGGGCCGGCATAGCGCAGGAGAGCGAGGGCGCCCTCATGGTGCCGTTGGATGATTACGACCTGCCGCCCGTGATGCTGCGCAAGAGCGACGGCGCTACGCTCTACATCACCCGCGATATCTGCGCCGCGGAGTACCGACAGCAGACCTATGACTTCCAGACCGCAATCTACGTGGTCGGCGGCGAGCAGAAGCTGCACTTCGCCCAGCTCCGCAAGGTCCTGCAACTGATGGGCCACGAGTGGGCGGACCGCATCGAGCACGTGGACTTCGGCCTCGTGAAGCTCCGCGACCCCGAGACGGGCGAGGCGCGCAAAGGGGCGACCCGAAAGGGGGAGGTGGTCCTGCTCGAGGACGTTCTGAACGAGGGCGTCGAGAGGGCCCGGCAGAAGATCGGCGAGAATCTGGACCGCATGGCGGAGGGCGCGGATCTCGACGAGCTGGCCGCGCAGGTGGGGACCGGGGCCGTGGTGTTCAGCGACCTGTCGGTCAAGCGGGGCAAAGACGTGATCTTCGACTGGGACCGGATGCTGGACTTCGAGGGTGACACGGGGCCGTACGTGCAGTATGCCCACGCGCGCCTGTGCAGCATCCTGCGCAAGGCCGGCCAGGACGTGAGGGCGGATGTGGACTTCTCGCGGCTCGAGCTGCCGGAGGAATGGGCGCTTGTGGGGCTGCTTGAGGATTGGCCGGCGCGCATCCGCTTTGCGGCCGAAACCCGCGAGCCGTCCGTCGTGGCGAACTACCTGCTCGAGCTTTGCGCCCGGTTCAGCACGTACTATTCCGCCGGTATGCGCGAGCCTGAGCGGCGAGTGCTGTGCGGGGATGAAGCGCTGCGGGCGGCCAGGCTGCTGCTGGTCGAAGGGGTCCGGCATGCCATCCGCAGCGGCCTGGGCCTGCTGGGGATGGCGGCTCCCGAAAGGATGTGACCGGCGCGGGCGTCCACGCCTGGCCCGCCGACGGTCAACAACAGGCTCAGCTGCCATCGCCCTCCCCGGGAAGCGGGCCGGGAACCCGGGTCCGCGAGGCGGCATCTTCCTCCACACGGCGCATGTACTGTTGGGCTTCGGCGTATTCTTCGGCCTGCAGGGCCTCGCTCAACATGCGCGACAAACGGCGGCCGTCGGCGCGCCGCAGCCATCTTGCCACGCGGCGCGGACAGCGTTCCCACAAGAGCACCTTGTCCAAGTCCAGCAGGAACAATTCGCTTTTGCCCGTGGGGTCGCTGAGGTTGCGCCCATGCAGGTAGCGGGTCGAGATCCGGTACAGGCCCGCCCGGTGGAGGCCGTCGAGGAAAGAGATGAGACGCCGGGCGAGTTCCCGGCGGCCCTCCGACGGCAGCAGGCAGCATTCCTCTCGGAAGAAGCGCTTGACATACTCGAGTGTCCCGAGATGTTCGCACAGCACAATCCCGCCCCGGGAGAGCGGGCTATCACGGCGGGCCACGTGCGCCAAAGGGAACGGGCCGGGCAGTCCGTTGGCCCGCAGGGTGCACATGATGCGCCAATTTGCGTTCTGGAAGGCTGGGAACAGGACGCGCTGAAGGCCTTTCACGTAGCCGGCCCACTTGTAGCGCCGTCCCCAGACCGGGATTTGCTCCTCCCCGCAGCATGCCACGGCCTCGAAGCATATATGCGTGCGCCTCTCGCCGGCCACGCGCACGAGCTTCAGTTCCCACCGGGCGTCCGACGGAAGCGGTGGCGCGCCGGCGGGGCGCAGGTGCTCGATGCGGGCGCGGAACTTGGGTCTGCGGGAGAACATGTCAAGCTCGTTGGCCAGGTCCACGTCCTCTCCGGCCTGGGAGGCCGCTTCGAGGGCCCCCCACGCCAGGGACACGGCACACCACAGTCCCGCAAGCACAACGGCGCCCAATGCGCTTTGAATGAAAAGCAGGCCCAGCCGGCGCTTGTGGCCCCCCACCTCAGCGACCTTGTCACAGCTTTCACCGAACTCGCGCTCGAAGGTCTCCAGGTCGACCTGCATCTTCTGGAGGATGCTCTGCTGGCTGTCCTGCTCTGGCGGGCTGCCCGGCGCCCCGGCCTCTATCGCCGCGACCCTCTTGCTGCGTGCGACGATCTTGTCCCACTCCTCTGTCATCTCGGCCCGCTCGGGGTAGTCCGCCAGCAGATGTTTGAACTGCTTGCGGGCACGCTGCATTTCCTCGTCGCACTCGTCTATCCACTCCTGCAGCCCGCTCATCGATGCCTCGGGCCTGTTGGCTACCAGGTCGGCGGTTTCACCCCGGATGCGCGGGAGAATCAGCTCGACGTCCCGACCGGTTTCGCGCAGCAGCACCTGTGCCTGCCGGCTGGCGCGCAGATTGACCAGGCCCGCCGTGAGGGCGGCCGCCGCCACGGCGCACAGGAGCACCGGCACCATGCCGTACCACAGGCTGAGGCGGGCCTTCTTCCGAGACCCCATCGTCGTTCCCCTTAAACTGTGGAACCCCGGAGACGCAACGTGAGTCCCCGGCTGAGGTATTGTCAAATGTTGTGTATGGAGGTTCAGGCGGCGTC
>CAZXDF010000008.1:0-7010 GCA_964639345.1 uncultured candidatus Brocadiaceae bacterium
GATGCCGGCCGGGATCTTCACCTCCACGTCCGCCATCTCCTCCACCGCGCCGGTTCCGCGGCACGAGGCGCACGGGGTCTGGATGATCTTGCCGCGGCCGAAGCACTGCGGACACGGCCGGGCCACGCTGAACCCTCCCTGGCCGCGCGAGACGCGCCCTGAGCCGCCGCACTGAGGGCAGGGCCGCGCGCCGGCGCCCGATGCGGCTCCGGAGCCGCCGCAGCGTCGGCAGCTCTGCTGGCGCGGCACGCGCACGCTTATCCTCCCGCCACTGGCTGCCATCTCAAACGGCACCGTCACCTGGCTGTGGATGTCGCGGCCCCGCTGACGGGCGCCGGACCCCGCAGCGGCGCCGCCGCCACCGCCGAAGATGCGGCTGAACAGGTCGCCCATTCCCCCGAGGTCTTCGAACCCGCCGCCGCGCGCGCCCCGCCCGCCGCCGGGCGCGCTCCGCGACCTGGCGCCGCCGAAGATGTCTCCAAAGCCGCCGGAACCCCCGCGCATCCCGGCTTCCCGGAATTGGTCATACTGCCTGCGCTTCTTCTTGTCGCTCAGGACGCTGTTGGCCTCGGTGATGTCCTTGAACCTCTCCTCGGCGGCCTCACTCCCCTTGTTGCGGTCCGGGTGGTGCTTCTTGGCCAGGCGCCGGAAGGCCTTGCGGATGGCTTGGTGGGATGCGTCGCGGCTCACGCCCAGTATCTTGTAGTAGTCCTTCTCCGGCATCCAGCCGCCACCTCATCCCGCAAATGCGCGCCACCAACGCTCACTAGGCCAAGACAACCCCTGTCCGGGAACGTCGCCCCGGGGATCCTATGTCCACTAAAATCATTCTCCCCGACGCGCCATGCCAATGCAACACAAAACCCCCGCCCGCTCAGCCCACCAGGATCTGGCCTTCCGGGTATGTGTAGGGCGCACGAGTACTTCCGACCACCGCCGTCATCATCAGCGTCACCGGCCCAAGCCTGCCGACGAACATCAGCAGGGGCACGATCAGCCGGCCGGCCAGGCTCAGCTTCGGCGTGATGCCCAGGCTCAGTCCCACCGTGCCGAAGGCGCTGGTGGCCTCAAAGGCGACGTCCAGGAAGCCGAATTCGCCGCTCGTTATGAGTTCGCGCTCGGAGATCAGCAGCAGGAACATGCCCGTCACGAGCACGGCCACCGAGAGGAGAATGATGCTGGCCACACGGTGGACGGTTTCCTGCCGCACGGAGTGGTGAAACACCTCGGCCTGCCCCCGCCCGTGCGCCGTGGCATGGATGCTCGCGAGCATCACCCCGATGGTGCTGGTCTTTACGCCGCCTGCAGTGCTGCCAGGGCTCCCGCCCACGAACATCATGGCCATTACGAGAAGCAACGCCGAGTGGGCAAGCGTGCTGGTCTGCACCGTGTTGAACCCTGCCGTGCGAGGGGTGACGGACTGGAACGCGGAGGCGAGAACGCGCGTCCTGAGCGAGTCGTCGCTCAAGGAATCGCGGCCAAGGCTCGCGAAAGCCGCGAAGAAGCCCACCAGCAGCAGCGCCACGGTCATCGTCAGCACGAGTCGCGTATGCACGGTGAGCTTGGGCCGACGACCCCGCCGGTGCAGCAGCCACCATTTCGCATACCGCGCCAGGTTCCGCACTACGAGGAACCCGAGGCCCCCCGCGATAATCAGGCCCCATATCACGGCGTTCACCGGCAGGCTGTCCTGATAAGACATCAGGCTGCCTGAGTTGAGGCTGAAGCCGGCGTTGCAGAACGCGCTGATGGAGTGGAACACGCTGTGGTAGGCGCAGTCCCAGAACCCTTCGAAGTTCCCGCTGCCGCGCCAACTGAAGAACAGCGCGACGGCCCCGATCACCTCCGCAACTAGCGTGAAGAGACAGATGAACTTGATGAGCGGGCCGACGTTGCCGGCGGGCTCCGCCTCCAGGTCGTGCCCGAGCAAGTGCTCGAAACCCATCGACAGGCCCTTGCGCAACATGCCCACCAGGAACGCATAGATGGTCATTATGCCCAGGGCGCCGGCCTGGATCAGGAAAAGGATGACCAGTTGGCCCATCAGCGACCAGTCGCCGCCGGTGTCCTTGACGATGAGCCCCGTCACGCAGACCGCGCTGGTGGCCGTGAACAGGGCATCCACGGGGTGGGTCCACGGGCGTCGCCCGGTGCGGGGGTCCTTCGCATTGCACAGGGGCGTGCAGAGCACGAGAGTGCCCAGGAGAATGGCGACCAGGAAACTGGTCACAGCCAACCGCCCGGGCGTGCGGGCGAGCCGCGCGAAGAGCTCTTGAAGCGCGCGCCGGGTCATCCTGTTAGGTTTCGGCAGCATGGTCCTCGGCCAAGTGCGGGCTGTGTCCCCCCAGGCGCGGGTATCAGTCCTTCGATGCCTTCTCCGCCAGCTTGAAGCGCAGGTAGGCCTCCATGAACGGCATCAGGTTCCCGTCCAGCACGGCCGTCGGGTCGCCGGTCTTGAACTCCGTGCGCATGTCCTTCACCATCTGGTAGGGTTGCAGGACGTAGGAGCGGATCTGGTTGCCCCAGGCGATGTCGCCCTTCTCGTCGTACATGCTTTCCAGTGCGTCCAGGCGCTTCTGTCGCTCGAGCTGATGGAGCTTGGCCTTGAGGATGCTCTCGGCCGTCTTCCGGTTCTTGTGCTGCGAACGCTCGCTCTGGCAGAACACTACGATGCCGCTGGGCAGGTGCTTGAGGCGCACGGCCGTGGCGACCTTGTTGACGTTCTGCCCGCCGGGTCCGCTGGAACGGGTGAACTCGATCTCGATCTCGCCGTCCTTCAGCTCGATGTCGATGTCGTCCTCGACCACCGGCACCACGTCGACCGCCGTGAAAGACGTGTGGCGGCGCTTGGCGGAGTCGAACGGCGACATACGCACCAGGCGGTGCACGCCGGTCTCGCCCTTCAGGTAGCCGAATGCCATCGGGCCGTTCACGCGCAGGGTGGCGCTCTTGACGCCCGCCTCCTCGCCGGGGAGCGAGTTGACCAGCTCGGTCTTGTAGCCCTCTGCCTCGGCCCAGCGGCTGTACATCCGAAGCAGCATCTGCGCCCAGTCGCAACTCTCGGTGCCGCCCGCCCCCGCGTGCACGCTCAGGAAGGCGTCGCTCTGGTCCTCCGGCTCGGACAGCATGCTAGACAGCCCCAGCCGGTCGACGGCGCGCGCCAGGGCCTCGGTGCGTTCTTCAACCTCCCGCAGCGTCTCCTCGTCGTTCTCCTCCCGGGCCAGCTCCTCCAGGACGTCGAGGTCCTCGACCTCGCGCTCCAGCTCCCTCACGGGCTCGACGATGCCCCTGACGTATTTGGCCCGGCGAATGACGTTCTGTGCGCGTTCCTGGTTGCTCCAGAAATCCGGCGCTTCCATTCGCTCTTCAAGGTCCCTGAGCTCGGCTTCCTTGCCTGCGCAGTCAAAGAGAGTCTCGCAGCACTTGAAGTTGTGCCGCGAGCCCGCTGATGGGGGGTGTCACGTCTGTTGCTCCCCGCGGCAAGAACCGCGTTCATGAAGGGGTGGAGAAGGCCACAGTAGCATTCCTCCGCACGCCAATAGTATAGCCGGTCGGACCGGCGGGTTCAATCCCGGGCCCACGGCGCGCGTTGAGGGACGCGATAGCCGGGGGGCCGCCGCCTGAGGCGGCCCGTTACCCGAGGCGGCCCGTTGCCTGAGGGGCCTGTGAGCCGGTCCCGCCCGGTGGCGGGTGAGCTGCACGGGTTGTTGATGAACCGGACCTTCTGGTGTAGAATCCTGTGGCCGGCTGGCGGGAAGGTCTTGGCCTCGCGGCACAGGAGAGGCCACGGAAGGCAGCAAGAACGAGGAGGAAGGCGATGGGCCGGAGCGACGAGTGGAAGTTCGACACAAGGGTGATTCATTCCGGCCAGACACCGGAAATGTGGCAAGGCGCGTCACTGCCGCCCATCTACCAGACGGCCTCCCACAGGTACGACACGGCGCAGGAACTCTCCGACGTCTTCGCCGAAAAGGCGCCTGGCTACATCTATGCTCGCGTAGGCAACCCGACGAACGACGTGCTCGAACGGAAGTTGGCCGACCTTGAGGGCGGACCCGGGGCGCTTGTGACCAGCTCGGGGATGGCCGCGATCACGGACACCGTGATGGCCATCGTCAGCGCAGGCGACGAGATCGTCTCCGGGAACAGCCTCTTCCTCTCCACGCACTCGCTCTTCGTCAATGTTCTGCCGCGCTTCGGCGTGGGGACGACGCTGGTCGAGACGACCGACCTGGACCTGTACGAGAAGGCGATTACCGACAAGACCCGGCTCATCTTCGTTGAGACGATAGGCAACCCCAAGATGGACGTGCCCGACATCGAGGGGCTTGCGTGCATCGCGCACCGGCACTCCATCCCCCTGGTGGTCGACAACACGCTCGCCACGCCCTACCTGTTCCGGCCGATCGAGCACGGGGCCGACATCGTGGTCCACTCCATCACGAAGTTCTTCAACGGGCATGGGAGCGCGCTCGGCGGGGTCATCATCGACTCGGGGAAGTTCCCCTGGCCGTTGGAGAGGTATCCGCACTTCGAGCTCTCGAAGCAGGAAAGGCCGGAGGCGCCATTTCTGGACAGGGTGTGGCGGGAGGAGCACATGATCTTCGGTACGACGCTTGCTCCCTTCCACTCGTTTCTGACCATGACGGGACTCGACACGCTGGCGTTGCGGATGGAGCGTCACATGTCGAACTCTCGAGCGCTGGCCGAGTACCTTGACGGGCATAAGAAGGTCAAGTGGGTGAACTACCCGGGGCTCTCGTCGAGCCCGTCGCACGAGGTCGCCAAACGACAGTTCGCAGGGCAGGGCTACGGGGCGCTGCTTACCTTCGGGTTAGCCGACCAAGACGCCTGCTTCAGGTT
The DNA here is from genome assembly GCA_964639345.1 of uncultured candidatus Brocadiaceae bacterium. Classification (GTDB taxonomy): domain Bacteria; phylum Planctomycetota; class Brocadiia; order SM23-32; family SM23-32; genus CAZHPE01. Next base: position 4,864 of record CAZXDF010000008.1, read on the forward strand.
CATTGACAACGTGAAGCTGGCCTATCATCTCGCGAACCTCGGCGACTGTAAGACGCTGGTGCTCCACCCGTACTCGTCGCAATACGTTTCGTTCACCGAGGAGAAGCGGGCGGAACTCTCGATACCCGCTGACATGGTCCGCGTCTCCATCGGCATAGAGCATCCGGACGACATCATCGCGGACTTCGAGCAGGCCCTGGCAAAGGCTTGAAGAGCGGCCGCGGCATACCATTGTGACGTTGGGCTCTGACCGGGCCGACACAGCGTCTCGCGCAAGGGCTGGACGGGCGGCGGGAACTGACATGGGCGAGCAAGGATCTGTCGGCATAGTCGAGACCAAGCACTGGCTCTTCGCCGAGCCGCCGAATGAGCTGGAGCTGCGCTGCGGGCAGAAGCTCGGGCCGATTGAGGTGGCCTACGAGACCTACGGCGAGCTGACACCCGAGCGCGATAACGCGATCTACATCTGCCACGCCCTCAGCGGCGATGCGCACGTGGCCGGCCGGCACGAGCCGGACGACGGCAGCAAGCCCTGGTGGGATCTGATGGTCGGCCCGGGAAAACCGATCGACACCGACCGGTTCTTCGTCGTCTGCTCCAACTTCATCGGGGGCTGCCAGGGCACCACTGGCCCCTCCTCCGTCAACCCGAAGAGCGGCAGGCCCTACGGGCTGGACTTCCCGATGATCACGGTGCAGGACATGGTGAAGGTCCAACATGCCCTGCTGACGGACCACCTCGGCCTCGACCGCCTCCTGTGCGTGACGGGCGGGTCGCTGGGCGGCATGCAGGTCCTGCAATGGGCCATCGACTATCCCGACATGGTTCACTCCGCCATGCCGATCGCCACGACCAGTCGCTTGAACGCCCAGGGCATTTCGTTCGACGAGGTTGGCCGGCAGGCGATCTACAGCGACCCGAACTGGAACGGCGGCGACTACTACGATGGCGAGCACCCGCACCGCGGGCTGGCCCTCGCGCGGATGGTGGGCCACATCACGTACCTGAGCGACCAATCCATGCACGAGAGGTTCGGCCGCAGGCTCCAGGAGCGCGAGACGGTGGGCTACGACTTCGGCCCGCCGGACTTCCAGGTCGAGAGCTACCTGCGGCACAAGGGCGACACGTTCGTCCAGCGCTTCGATGCCAACAGCTACCTCTACATCACGAAGGCGATGGACTACTTCGATCTGGAGCGCGACTACGACTCGCTGATGGCGGCCTTCCGCGAGGCGAGGAGCCGCTTTCTGGTCATCTCGTTCACCAGTGACTGGCTCTTCCCGACGTATCAGTCCAGGGAGATCGTGCGCGCCCTCGTGGCCAATGGGGCGCGGGTGAGTTTCTGCGAGGTCGAGTCGAGCTACGGGCACGACGCATTCCTCTTGCCCAGTCCGACGGTGGAGAAGATGATCCGGGACTTCCTGAGCAACAGTTACCGTGAGCTGCGCGCGGAGGCCGGCGGCCGGAGCTGACCCCATGCCCATTCGCATCGACTACGCGTATATCGAAGTGCACGTCCCGCACAGCGCCAGGGTCCTGGACCTGGGGTGCGGGGACGGCTCGCTGCTGGGGCAACTCATCCGCGAGAAGAGCGTCGAGGGGTGCGGCATCGACCTCGACCAGCAGGCCGTGCAGACCTGCATCAGCCTCGGGGTGCCGGTCTACCACGGGGACATGCTCGATGGCCTGGGAATGTTCGCGGACGGCACGTTCGATTGCGTGGTGCTGAGCCAGACCCTGCAGCAGGCACTGGACCCGGCCGCGGTCATCGCCGAGATGCTGCGCGTGGGCCGCAAGGCCATCATCAGCTTCCCCAACTTCGGCCACTGGAGGGTGCGCCTCCGACTGCTCCTGGGCGGCCGCATGCCCGTCACGCGCGTGCTGCCCTACCAGTGGCACGACACGCCCAACGTCCACCTGCTTACGATCCACGACTTCCTCGCCTTCTGTGCCGAGAGGCGGCTCAACATTGTGGACAGGGCGTTCTTCTCGCCCGCATACCGCAAACTCCCCGCCTTCGCCGCCAACCTGTTGGCGGGCACGGCGATATTCGTCATCGAAAAGGATGGGGAGCGGGACGCGCACGAAGACGGGTAGGCGAGAACGACCAGGCATCAGCCACAGATAAACGCAGATGAACGCAGATA
>CAZXDF010000009.1:0-13704 GCA_964639345.1 uncultured candidatus Brocadiaceae bacterium
TGAACTCTTCGAGCGACTCAGGGTGACGCTCATGCACCTGTTTGAACAGGGGCATGTCCCGCTTCATCTGCGCCACGGCGCTCTGGAACAGGGCTCTCTTGCGCGCATCGAAGACGGCGCCGAAGTAATCGCTCGGCGCCTTCAGAAGGCTGCGGCCCCGCACCTTCCTGACGGGCTGGTAGGATGGGGGTTTCCTCGCGCCCTGCACGCTGCCCGGATCCTCGGGATCCTGCTGCACCACACCCGGCTCCTCACCCGCATCGTCCTCCTGTTCGCCAGCCCGTTGGACCTCGGCCTCGCCCTGCTGCTGAGCGGGCTGGCCCTCCTCCGCTTTCTTGTCGCACCCCGCCACGAGCGTCAGCGCGGCCACGAACGCCGCCAGGAAAATGATTCGCAAAGTTCTCACAGCGCTTTCGCCTCCCACAATTGCCTACTGCCTTCTCATTCCTCGGCCTGCGGGCCACGCCGCCGGCGCAGGTAATCCATATCCGTCAGGTTGACCCTCAGCGGGGTGACCGAGATCATCCCCTCCGTTACGGCAGCCACGTCGCACCCGCCCGGCGGCCGGGGCTGGTCGGCGTCAGGGTCGTAATCGAGTTGAAAACCCACCTCCGCGCCTTCGGGGCCATCCTCGCGGCGGTAGCGTTCCGGAAGCGGCGCCTCACAATGGTGGGTGAACCGGATTTCCGGGTCAACGCCGTTCAGGAGGGGCAAGTTCACGTTGTAGGCCGCCGGTCCGGGGCCGGGGGTTTCCAGGATGGCCCTCAGGGCGCGCAACGCTTGCCCGGCCGTGAGGGCCGGCTGCTCGAAGTTCTCAGGCGGGCAGGAGACCGCCACCGACATGACCCCCCGTATCGCGCCCTCCACCGCCGCGGCCACCGTGCCGCTGGAGAACACACTCGGGCCAAGGTTCAGGCCCCCGTTGATCCCGCTCACGAGCAGGTCGGGCGGGCCCTGGAAGACGTGAAACAGGCCGAACTTGGCGCAGTCTGCGGGTGTGCCCTCGACGGCGTATGCCACCCGTCCCCCCGGCAGGTTCACCTGCTCCGCCGTGATGGGCCTGTGGTAGGTGACGGAGTGTCCCACGCCGCTCTGCTCGGTCCTGGGCGCTACCACGGTCACGCAGCCCAGGGCCTCGAGGGCCTCACGCAGAACCCATAGCCCTGGGGCCTGAACGCCGTCGTCGTTGGTGAGCAGTATCTGCATAAGTCCTCGGGGGATTGCGGACCCCACCCGCAAGGCCTGCTTCGATGCTACCTGAGCGCGGGGCCGAAGTCAACCGGTTCTTCGCGTCGAATGAGCGGACCCGTTCGCTTCGCTCCGGGGTGGGATATAATATAGGAGGGATAATTCTTGCTTCGGTTACCGGGAAATGAAGCGTCAAACCAAAAAGATCGTCCGGCGGGACCCGATCTTCATCGTGATCGACCGGATCCGGCGCACGGCGCGGCGCTGGGCGCTGGAGGCCGGCTACGCGGCCGTGCTGTTGATGGCGGTCGCGCTGGTCTTCGGCGGCGTGCTGGGCGACCACGCCCTAGCACTCCAGAGAACCGGCCGAGCGGCGTTCTTCTACGGATTCGTGGCGGCGGTGGCGGTCGGGCTGGCGGCGGCCACGCTGGTGCCGATGCTGGCGCGCCTGAGTGTGCTGTTCGTGGCGCGCGAGATAGAGAGGGCTGTCCCGGAGCTAAAGAATTCCCTGATAAGTTACGTGCAGTGCCGCCGTGACACCCCTGCCAAGGTCAGGAACCTGCTGCGCCGGAGGGCCTACCCACTCGTGCGCTCGGTGGACGCGCACCTGCTGGCACGGCGGGTCCTTGCCGTCAGGCTCTCATGGGCGGTCGTGGCGGCGGTACTGGTTTTCACGCTCTACGGCGTGCTCTCGCCCAAGAGCGCCGTTGCGAGCGTGGCCCGGCTCTTTGCGCCGGCGGCCGACATCCTAGCCCCGACCCGCACGCGTATCGTCGAGGTGGAGCCGGGGGACGTCACCATGCTACGGGGCCGGCCGCTCGCTGTGCGCGCCCGGATCGGGGGGCTGCGTGCAAGGAGAGTGACCCCGGAGCGGGTGGCGCTGCTGTGGGACGGGCGGACCTTCAGCGACCGGACCGTCGTGCTCTCGGAAGGCAAGGACGGCTGGTGGGGCGCCGAACTGCCGGCTGTGCTCGAAGGCGGCGCCTACCGCGTCGTGGCCGGGGACGCCCGCAGCGAGAGCTATCGCATCGACGTCATCCCAAGGCCCGCAGTGACCGCCGTCCAATGCAGGCTCATCCCGCCCGCATATACCGGCCTGCCGATGAGGACGATCGACGACGGGAACCTCGACGTGCCCGCGGGCACGAGGGTCGAGCTCACCGCGACGACATCCCTTCCCGCCAGGGTCGGTTATCTGGAGATGGCCTCGGGCAGGCGGATCTGGATGAAGAGCTTGGCCCCCTCAAGCGCCCTCAGCGCCGAGTTCGAGGCCACGCGGTCCGATTCCTGCCAGATTCTCTTCGAGACGATTCGCTACGACAGGACGCCCGATCCGCTAGTGTTCTCGTTCCGCAACGAGGCCCCCGTGACCTACCGCATCGTGTGCCGCGCGGACGGTGCGCCTGAGGCGCGGATCCTGGAGCCCGCGAACGTGCTGCGGGTCGAGCCCGGTGCGATCCTGGAGGTGACCTACGAGGCGGGGGACGATTACGGGCTGGCCGCCCTGGCGCTGCGCTACAAGGTCGATGGCGGGCGGGGAGGCCGAATCCCACTGCCGGTCGAGGCCGGGGCGTGTAAGGCGGAGGGCAGCCTCCGATGGGAGCTGGAAGGCCTGAACCTGCGGGCGGGCAACGTGGTGGAGTATCACGTGGAGGCCACGGACAACTGGCCGGACGGGCCGCACGTGGGGGCCTCGATGCCGCCCCACAGGCTCCTGGTCGGGCCCGGGGAACCGGACGGGGTGGCGCAAGCGGGGGATCAGGGTCTTCCGTCCGGGGAGGCCCCAGAGGCTCAGAAGCCGGCGCCCGGCGAGGGGGAACGGGATGGTGCCGCCGGCGACCGGGACGGCCCAGACGGCAAGACCATGGAGTCGCCCGAGGAAGGTCTTGACAAGGTAGCCGGAAAAGGGAAGTCCTCCCTTGCCGAGCGCATCGCCCGCGCCTACCAGCGGAAGTATCCATCGGACAGCGGCGAAGGCGAGGGTGCACCAGGGGGCGAGAAGGGTGAGGGCGCATCCGGCGGGGAGAAGGGCGAGGGTGCAACCGGCGGCGAGAAGGGCGAGGGCGCGCCAGGGGGCGAGAAGGGCGAGGGTGCAACCGGTGGCGACTCCGCCGGCGGTCGCACGGGTCTGGGCGCGTCCTACGATTCCGTGACCGGCACGGCCGCACAAGACGAGGGCGGCGCACACGGTCGCGCGGATGAGGGCGAAAGTGCCTTGAGCGAGGCCGAGCTGAAGGGACTTCTCGAGGCGGTGCAGCGCCGGCTAGACGACGGCTCCCTGCCCGAGGAGATACTGGGCGATCTGGCAATGAGCCGCGAGGAGCTCAAGCAGATCCTCGCCGAGCAACTGGAACTCCTGGCCGAACGCCGGCCCGCTGAGGGGGATTCGTCCGAGGCGCCTCCCGCGAGGCGCTCCGACCCTGCTGGGCGGGTGTTGGGACCCGGGAGCGGCGCGGACGAGGATGTGAGCGTGCAGGACGCCGCCGGGAAGGCGGACAAGGACGAACTCAAGAGCCGGTTCGAGGACGGCTCGGGCCGGATAAGCCCGCGTTACCGCGAGGCGGTCAACGCATACTACGAGAGGCTTTCGAGGGGCGAATGAAGGAACCGCTTAGACTGCGCCGCTACCTGACGCATTTCCAGAGCCACAACCTGCCGCAGGTATTCGCGGACGTGGCGGTGGTGGGGAGCGGCGTGGCCGGGTTGAGCGCCGCGTTGGAGGCGGCGGAGCGTTGCGACGTTATCGTGGTGACCAAGGCCGACCTGAAGGCCGGCTGCACGAGCCAGGCCCAAGGGGGCATAGCGGGCGCGCTGGCCCCCGGCGACACGCCCGCGCAGCACCTCGATGACACCGTGAGCGTGGGAGTCGGGCTGTGCGACGAAGATGCGGTGAAGATCCTGACCGATGAGGCCCCGCAGCGGCTGAGGCAGCTCATCGACTTGGGCGTGCGGTTCGACCGCGAAGGAGAGGAGCTTGCCTTCGCGCGCGAAGGCGGCCACCGGCGCGCGCGCATCCTGCACGCCAATGGAGATGCCACGGGGGTGGCCGTCGAAGACGTGCTGGCCTCGAAGGTCCTGGAGCATCCGTCCATCCGGGTCATGGAGCAGAGCTTCGCGGTGGACCTGCTGACCTCCGACGGCGTCTGCCAGGGGGCGCTTATCTCGAACGCGGCGCTCGGGGCGATGATCGTGCGGGCAAGGCAGACGATCCTGGCCAACGGGGGCAGCGGGCGGCTCTTCCGCGAGACGACCAACCCGGAGGTCGCCACGGGCGACGGCCTGGCCATGGCTTACCGGGCCGGGGCGGTGCTGCGGGACCTGGAGTTCTTCCAGGTCCACCCCACGGCCCTCTACGTGGCGGGGGCGTCCCGGTGCCTGATCAGCGAGGCGCTGCGGGGGGATGGCGCGGTGCTTCGCAACCGCAACGGGGAGCGCTTCATGACACGCTACCACCCCGACGCCGAACTGGCCCCGCGTGACACGGTCAGCCGCAGCATCGTGCAGGAGATGAAACGCACCGGCCACACCTGCGTCTACGTGGACATCACCGACCGGTCGCGGGCGTATCTTGAGCGGCGCTTCCCGACGATTGCGGGCCTGTGCGACCGGTTCGACCTGGACGTGGCCGAGGACCTGATCCCCGTGCGGCCGGCCGCGCACTACCAGATCGGCGGGGTGACAGTGGACGCGATGGGCCGCACCAACATCGCCGGCCTGCTGGCCTGCGGGGAGGTGGCCTGCACGGGCGTGCACGGGGCCAACCGGCTGGGCAGCAACTCGCTCCTGGAGGGCCTTGTGTTCGGGCGGCGGTCCGGCGCGGCCGCGGCGCAGAAATGCACCGCAGGGCTGGAAGAGCTGCCGCCCGCAGAGGTCGTGAGCGCGCCCTACGAACCCGCCTACGGCAACCTGAACATCCAGGACGTCGCGAGCTCCCTGCGCAGCCTGATGTGGCGCAGCATGGGCGTGGAGCGCGACGGGCGCGGCATGGACGAGGCCATGGAGATGATCACGTTCTGGTGCCACTACGTCGCCGACAGGGAGTTCGACCGGCCGGGGGGCTGGGAGCTACAGAACTTGCTCACCGCCGCGCGCCTGATGGTCACCGCAGCGCGCGAGCGCGAGGAGTCGCGCGGGGTCCACTACCGCTCCGACTTCCCGGAAACTTCCGAAGCCTGGCGCCGCCACATCGTCATCACCAACGCCCGTGACGACGTGCAGTAAGCGGCCGCCATCAGAACCACAGAGCTTCGCGGCCGGGCGCGGCCCTTCCTCAGGCCCGGGCCTTCTTCCCGCCTCCCAGGTGCATGCGCGCGAAGTTCAGGCCGAAAAGGACGGAGACGACCGTCATTAGGACGGCCGCGATCATCACGACCAGGCCGCCGAACGGTATCGGCCGGCCGCTCCCTTTGAGGATCAGGTGCGCGTAGGCCATGATGATGACGGCCGACTGGATGACGAACTTGGTCTTGCCCATCCAGTTCGCCCCCACCAGCCCGCCATGGGCGGCCCCGAACTGCCGGACCGCCGAGACCAGGAACTCCCGGGACAGAATCACCAGCGGGACCCACAGGGGCAGCACCTCGTGCGGCCTGGCGCTCAGGACGAAAAGCACCCCGAGCATGAGGATCTTGTCCACCACCGGGTCCATCACGGTGCCGAACGGGGTGACCAGACCATGCGAACGCGCCAGGTGCCCGTCGAGCCAGTCCGTCAGGACCGCCAGGGCGAACAGCGCCAGCGCCGCGCCGAGCTTCTCCGGCTCGGTGGAGTAGGTGAGCCATAGAATCCCCGGCACCAGCAGCAACCTGACGATGGTGAGGGCGTTCGGCAGCATGAGGCCGCGAGTCCATAAGGCCTGTCGGCTGCAGGCGCTCGGCCCTGCGGCGGACGGGAAGGACGGGGACGGTTGGTGGGCGAGAGCGCCTACCTCTCGCCGTACTTCTCGAGCTTGCGGTAGATGGTGGCGCGGCTCAGGCCGAGCTTTCGAGCGGCCTTGCTGATGTCGCCGTCGCACTTGCGCAGGGCGTCCAGGATTGCGCGCTTTTCGACCTCGTCGAACGGCAGCACGTCGTCCGCTTCTTCCAGCGCCTGCGCTTCTGGCGCCGGCGCCTTGAGCGCCTGTTCCACGATGCGCAGGGCCTCCTCGACCTGCAGTTCCGGCGGCGGGGCCATGGCGGCCGCCTCGCGGATCTCCTCGGGAAACAGCTCGGGCGTAATCCTGTCCGCAGTGGCCAGGACGACGATGCGTTCGATCACGTTCTGGAGCTGGCGCACGTTGCCGGGCCATCCGTAGCAGAGCATCAGGCGCATGGCGTCGGCCGAGAAGTCCACGAAGTACTTGCTGTACTTCTCCCCCAGGACCATCAGGAAGTGCTGGGCGAGCACTGGGATGTCCTCGGGCCGGTCCCTCAGCGGGGGCAGCTCGACCGGCACGACGTTGAGCCGGTAGTACAGGTCTTCGCGCAGGCGCCCGTCGCCAATCTGTTCCGCCGGGCTAGTGTTGGTGGCGGCGATAACGCGGGTGTCGGTTTGCAGCGCCTGACCGCCGCCGCCCACGCGGGTGAAGGTGTAGTCCTGAAGAAACCGCAGCATCTTGGACTGAAGTCGCACGTCCATCGAGCCGACCTCGTCAAGGAACAACGTGCCGCCGTCCGCCCTCTCGCAGCAACCGATTCGCTGGGACTCCGCGCCGGTGAAGGAGCCCTTTTCGTGGCCGAACAGCTCGCTCTCCAGCAGGTCCTTGGGAATGGCGGCGCAGTTGACGCAGACGAACTCGCCCTCGCGGCGCCTGCTGAACTTGTGCAGGGCGCTGGCGACCAGTTCCTTGCCCGTGCCGCTCTCGCCGGTGATGAAGACGGGTGCGTCGGTGGCGGCCACGTTGCGCACGATGCTGAAGACGTTCTGCATCGCTGGGCTAACCCCCACCAGGTCGCCGAACTTCCCCCGGCGCCGGTGCGCCCCCGACGAGCTGATGCACCTCGGCCATGAGCCGGTGCTGCTCGGCAGCCTCCAGCAGCCTGGGCGCCAGCTTCTCTGCAGCCTCCGAGCCGCTGACCACGTAGTCCGCTCCCCCCTTCATGCACCGGACCACAGAGTCGACGTCCAGGCTGGCGGCAAGGACCACGATGGGCAGGTAGGGGAACTCGTACTGGCGGCGAAACTCCACGGCGAGCCTCGGGAGCATCTGCTCCCGTCCGATCGCCGCTTCGTCGTCCATCACGACCACGTCCGGCACGCCCTCGCCCAGGGCTTTCAGCAGCGCCTGGTAGGACTCGCACCCCACCAGTTCAAAGCGATCGTCCAGCGCGTCGGTCGCCTGCTTGCCCCGGCAAACAACCTCGCCCGCCATGTAGACCAGGACTCTTCCAACTTCCCTCTGTGCGGCAATCGCCTCTGTCTCCTCGCTCATTCTCTCCCCTGCCTACAGGCGTATTCGCAACGGTGTTCTGCCTTTCCGGCAGGTGCCCCGCCCGGTCACACCGCCCGGGATCATTGGCCAGGCGGGCGCTTCACGGCTTCCACGGCCTCGGTTTCGTCGGCGGCCAGTCGAAACACCCGCGTCAGGCGCGTGATCTCGAATATGTTGCGTGCGAACTCGGGCACCTCCGCCAGGCAAAGCTCGCCCCCGGCCGCCACACACCGATGCAGACAACTGACAAGCATGCCCAGCCCGGAACTGTCCACCAGCACCACGTCCCGCAGGTTGATGACTAGCCTGGTGCGGCCCTCCGCGATAAGCCCGTGCAGTCGGGCTTTGAGGTCCGGCGAGGTCACAGCGTCCACCCGATCGCTCAACTCAACGACCGTTACATCGCCAAGGTCGTGAATCCCTTTGATCAATGCTGGCCCGCCCTCACGGAGAAGAGCCGCTGCCGCCGTCCGTCCGCTCCACACGTAGCGGCCATGCTACCCGGCGCCTCAGCGCAATGTCAACAGTTATGGGACGCGCGGCGCCGATGCCGCAGGGCCCTTTCAGGCCGTCCCAGGCGGCCGCCGTGCCACCCACCCGGGGGCTACATGAGCGGCCGGAGGTAGTCGTGGCCCTTCTGCAGCCCTTCGGCGCGACGCTCGCCGCTGAAGACCGGGTCTTCGTGCTCGATGCATACGGCGCCGTCGTAGCCGATTTCCTTCAGGATGCTGGTCAGGTTGTGCCAGTCCACCACCCCGTAGCCCGGCAGGCGGTAGCGCCACCAGCCCGCGCTGAAAAACCCGTTCGCCGCCAGGCGCTCGGGGAATATCTCCGTGTCCTTGGCGTGCACGTGATAGACTTTGTGTGCGAACCTGCGCAGGGCCGCCGCCCAGTCCGCCTGCTGCCAGACCAGATGCGAGGGGTCGAACTCCAGGCCGAGCGCCTCCGACTGCACCTCGTTGAACATCATCTCCCACGCCTGCGGCGTGAAGCCGAAGTTCTTCGTGCCCATCGGCGGCACCGGAGGCAGGCCCGGCCAGTTCTCGAAGGCGATCCTCACGCCCGCTCCCTCGGCCGCTGGGGCAACCTCGCGGAAGACGGCGGCGAAATCCGCCAGGTTCTCCTCGAGGCCCTTGGCGGGGTCGCCGCCGGTCAGCGTCGTGATGACCCCCACCCCCAGGGCCTCGCACATCCTGATGAGCCCGCGGTAGTGCTCTGCGCGCTCCCTGATGTCGAACCGGCCGGCTTTGAACAGGGCCAGCGCCGAGATGCTGATGCCGGCCTCAGAGAGCATATCCTTGATCCGGCCGGACTCGCCCTTGAGGAAGGCATCGTCCTGCAGTTCGCCGATCTCCCAGGCGGCGACGGCCTCGATGCAATCGAAGCCCAGCCTCGCCGCCAGTTCGCATTCCTGCGCCGTGCATGCCGTCAGGTAACCAAGGTTCATCCTTACCTCCTGATGGGACCGAAGCAGGGGCTATCCAGCGCCCATGCGGCCGCTGACCCCATGCCAGACGGTAGCAGTAGAGCCGCCCCAGGGCTCTGGGTCAAGTGCCTCGGCGTCCTTGCCACCCTTGTGGCCGAGGACCGGATTGACGCGCCGAGGGCTTTTCAGATAAGCTAAGTGGCGAGGCGGGTGTTGTTGCCGGTGAGGGACGACCGGGAGGTGTCTCAGTCCGTGGACGAGGAAAAGAGAAGCTGCCCCGGGGAGCGGTATGAGATCACGGGGCCAATCTGCCGCGCGCGTCAGGCCAACCACTATCCCAAGTGCCTGCTGTGCGGGTACGGCGCCTCCGAGCCGGCCGGGGGCATGTCCAGCGACCCGAAGGTCAAGGCCTCCATATTCCGCTCCACGTGCGTTGCGGGGAAGGTCCCCTCGGAGGTGAACGAGTACGTCGTGCGCAAGGTCGCCACAGCGGCCGCGCAGTTCCTGCGGGCCGAGGCCGCCAGCGTGTCCGACATGGTGGTGGGATGCGACCCGAGGGAGAACTCCCCCAGCCTTACCCGCATCTTCTGCGAGGGCGCCAACGTCGGCGGCATGAACACGGTGAGCACCGGCCCCGCGCCGCCGGAACTGCTGCGGTTCGCTCTCAGCACCGAAGAGCTGGGTGCGGCCGCGTTCATCGGCGCTTGCCATGCGGCCGAGAACATGAACGGCGTGCGGCTCTATCGCCGAGACGGGTCGGTCCTGACCTTCGAGAACGGGCTGGACAAGGTGGCCCTGATCGCTCGGCGCACCCGCCCGGGCCGAAGCCGCAACCCGGGACAGCGTGACACGCTCGACCCACTGCCCGCCTACCGCTCCTACGTGCAGAAATTCACCCCGCGCCTGAAGGCGTTCACAATAGCGGTGGACGGTTCGTGCGGCATCGCCGGCAGCATCGTGCCGCGCGTTTTCGAGGGGCTGCCGGTGAAAGTGGTGCCCACGAACTTCGAGCCGAACGGGCGCTCGCCCTTCCTGGGCCGGCGTTTTCCCGCCGCGCAGGCGCAGTCCGCCCTCCGCCAGGCCGTGCGATCGAGCGGCGCAAGGCTGGGGGCGGCGGTGGACTTCGATGGCGACATGGCGGCCTTCTTCGACGAGAACGGAGAGCCGATCTCTAACGATGCCGCTGTTGCCCTGCTCGCCGGGGAGCTCTTGACGCGCACCCCGGGGGCACGTATCGGCTTTGACCTCCGCTACTCGGCGGCCGTGCGCGAGGAGATCATCAACGCCGGCGGTCAGCCTCGCGCCTGTTCGGCGGATCCCGTGGCGCTCTCCCGCGCGGCGTGCCAGAAGGAGGTGATATACGCCGCGGACACGGCTGGCCGGCACTTCTTCCGCGACCTGTTCGGTGCCGAGTCGCCGGTGCTGGCCATACTGCTGATGTGCTCGCTGCTGTCGCGCCGGGACGAACCGCTCAGCCGCATGGCCGCGCACGTGACGCGCTACAGGCGCAGCGGGGAACTTCGCTACGAGATACCCTCGCCCGAGGCCGCGGGGCCGCTTTTCGACGAGCTCAGGGGCGAGTTTCGCGACGCCGAAAGCGACGGCCTCGACGGCCTGACCATTCGCTTCCCCAACTGGTGGTTCAACCTCCGCCAGCCCGGCGGCACGACCTCGCTGCGCCTCACCGTCGAGGGCCGCACCAGCGGGGACGAACGGCGCGGCCGCGCGGCGGTCGAAAAGATCATCAAGAAACACCAGACCGAGAAGTAGCATCGAGTCGCGTGTTCGCGGACTTTCGCGCGAGTTCTTCGTTCCGGCGCCGCTTGCCTCCTACTGCTTACTGCTGACTACCGATTGATCCATGCCCTGCGATCCAAAACAACGCACCTTTCACGTGGTGACGTTCGGCTGCCAGATGAACAAGCTGGACAGCGAACTGCTGTGCGCCGCGCTCGTCGGGGCCGGATGGCGCCAGACGGCCGGTGAGAATGGCGCCGAGGCGCAGGAGGCTGACGTGGTCATCTATTCCACCTGCAGCGTGCGACAGCAGGCGGAGAACCGCGTCCTGAGCCATCTGGGCGCGTGGCGCCGGCGCGTTGAGCGGGAACCCGCGTTCATCGTCGGCGTGGTCGGTTGCATGGCCCAGAGGCTCGGCGCGGAGATCGTCCGGCGATTCCCGCACGTTCGCCTCGTCTGCGGCACGCGGGCGTTCCACCGTGTGCCGGAGCACCTGGAGCGCATCGCCGCAACCGGCGAGGCGGTGGTGGACCTGGGGGAGGACGAGTTCTCGGCCTGCCGCGACCCCGCCCTGCGCCCCGAGCGCCACCACGCCTTCGTGAGCATCATGCGCGGGTGCGATAACTTCTGCGCCTACTGCGTCGTGCCATACGTGCGGGGCCGCCCGATGAGCCGCCCGCCGGCGGACATCGCCGAAGAGGTGCGCCGCCTGTGCGGCGACGGCGTGGTCGAGGTTGCGCTCCTGGGGCAGAACGTGAATGCGTACGGCAAGGGGCGGGACGAGCCGGTGGGACTCGCCGCGCTGCTGGAGCGCGTGAGCGACACGCCGGGCCTCGAGCGCCTGCGCTTTCTGACCAATCATCCCGGGGACATGACCGAGGACATCCTCCGCGCGGTGGCCTCGCTCGATGTGGTGTGCGAGCACCTTCACATGCCCGCCCAGAGCGGTGCCGACGCCGTGCTCGAGCGGATGGGACGGGGCTACGCGCGCGAGGAGTACGTGCGCATCGTCGAGGCGGCGCGCCGCATCGTGCCGGGGATCGAGCTGTCAAGCGACTTCATTGTGGGTTTCCCCGGCGAGACCGACGGAGACTTCGAGAAGACCCTCGGCCTGCTGGAGGGGGTGCGCTTCCAGCAGAGCTTCATCTTCAAGTACTCGCCCCGCCCCGGAACGCTCGCCGCCCGGTGGGCCGATGACGTGGCGGACGCCGTCAAGCGCGAACGCAACCAGCGGCTGCTTGCCGCCCAGGCCCGCATCGACACCGAGCGCCGCCGCGCCATGGTCGGCACGGAGGTGGAGGTCATGGTCGACGGCCGGAACCCCGACGACCGCGAGGGCCGTCCCCTGCGTGGGCGCACGCGCGGCAACGACATCGTCTTCTTCTCCGGCCCGGCCCTCGCCCCCGGCACGGTGACACAGGTGCGAATCGAAGACGCCACCCCGCTCACGCTCTTCGGCTCGCGCTGCGAATAGGCGTTGCGCTCGCGCCCGCGCCGCCCCTCCTCATGCCGTGTTCGATTAGGATAGGGCGATCCGCCACCGGGATTTCGCTCGGAATTGCCCGAACCTGCGTGCCGGAACCTGGGACCTTATTATGGAAGGCTCTACGGGCATCAGGGGCTGACATGGAAACGCTTGAATCGCTCATCGCGCGCTCTCAAGGCGGGGACATCGTGGCGTACGGGGAGATCGTCCGGCGGTTTCAGGACATGGCGTACGGCTCCGCCTACGCGGTTCTGGGCGACTTCCATCTCGCCGAGGACGCCGCGCAGGAAGCGTTCATCGAAGCGTACCGAAAACTGTCCGGCCTTCGCGAACCGAGCGCCTTCCCCGGATGGTTCCGGCGGATTGTTTTCAAGCATTGCGACCGGTTCACGCGCCGGGCGCGCCCTTCGATTACGCCGCTGGACGCGGCCCCGGCGGTCGCCTCGACTCAGCCTGGCCCGGCCGAGGTGGCGGAGAAACGGGAGATGAGAGATCAGGTGCTGGAGGCCATCTCTGCCCTGCCCGAGGCCGAGCGCACGGCCACCACGCTGTTCTATATAAACGGGTATTCCGTCAATGACATCGCCGAGTTTCTGGAGGTCCCCGCCGGCACGGTCAAGCGCCGCCTGCATACCTCCCGGGGTAAACTGAGGGAAAGGACGATCGCCATGGTGGAAGATGCGCTGAAATCCAACGTGCCTGATCCGGAGGAATTCGAGGATCGGGTGAGCTTTCTGTTCAGAACGGCGCAACTGCTTGAAGAAGGGGTGCGTGTGTTGGACATTATCGGTCGCGTGGGGCGAGAGGCAAGGACGGAAGCGGTGCGAAGCACCGCTCAACGTCTTTTGAACTCCATCACGGAGGGCAGCTCGATCTCGGAGGCGCTTGCGAAGCACGACGATCTGTTTCCCCAGATGGTCATATCATTGATCGACATGGGAGAGCGGCTTGGCATGGTGGACGTGACGATGCGCATGGCCGGCGAGTGAATGCGCAAGGGAAAGTACCAGGTGGATCCGTACGTCTTCGTTGGCGCTTCGTCCTACCGCCTCCGGCTGTCGCTTCGGAAGGCCATCGCCAGCGGAGCGCTCGAAGTGGTCATAGACAGCAGGCGGTTGGCGCCGCTGCCCGGACGCAAGGACGAAGTCAACATGGTATGGATTGAGATGGTGATGCCGGATGGCGCGCGCGAAAGGGTTGAGCACGCCGCCGGACCGTGGTACTTCGCTGATTGGGCGGCGGGGCTCAGAATGAGAACGATCCTCGACGAGCAGCAGGAAGGGGATGTGATGACGGGAGAGCTCCGGATACGCCTGAACCCGGAAGACCGCGAGGAAGCGTTATTCCCGATCACTACTGTCCGGTTATAAGTCGAACAGTGGCAACTGTTTGCGGAAACAGGGTTCTCTGTTTTCCGAGAGCGCCGTCGTAAGTGCTTCGCAGAGCGGAACTTTCTCG
>CAZXDF010000010.1:0-4923 GCA_964639345.1 uncultured candidatus Brocadiaceae bacterium
CAGTGGCAACTGTTTGCGGAAACAGGGTTCTCTGTTTTCCGAGAGCGCCGTCGTAAGTGCTTCGCAGAGCGGAACTTTCTCGAAAAGACAGATGCTGAGGATTTGTAGGATTTCGCTTAGGTTCCGCTCGATCCGTAGCTCTTTCTTTACAATGGCCACCAGGACGTAGACACTGATGGCGATCCAGATCTGCGTCTTCACCGCGTTGGGCGAGGTGCCGAGAAAGGACTTGATCCGCAGGTGTTGTTTGAGCCACTTGAAAAACAGTTCGACTTGCCAGCGGCATTTGTAAAGCTGCGCAACCGTCAATGGTGGAAGCCGGAAGTTGTTCGTCAGGAACACGAGCCTGTTGCGCGTATGGAGGTCGAAGTAAGTGATTCGCCGCAAAGGGGCGGGGTATCTTTGGGAGGATTTGGGACCGCGCAGAACGATTGTCTGGTCGCTGCGCAGCCCCGTGGTCTTGTCGACCAAGCGATAGGAGCGCAGGCTGTAGTCGAGGTTTTTCTTGGCACGGGTGATGAAGAATCCCAACGCTTGGCTCAAGCCATAGAGGCGGGCGAAGTCGGTGTAGGCGCGGTCCATGATATAGAAGGCGCCCGCCTCTACGATGAGTTCGTCGAGGATGTGGACATCGCGCGTTTTGCCGTCTGTGATGCGTATGAGGCACGGAATGCTGCCCCTGAGGTCCATCAGGGTGTGCAGTTTGACGGCTCCTTTGTGCTTGCGAAAACGCGCCCAGTGGAACAGAGACAGGCACAGATCGATGGTGGTGGAGTCCAGCGCGTATGCCGTTTGCTCCAGCTCTACGCCAAAGCTCTCTTCGCCGTAGAGCACGCGCGCTCTGGCGATCAAGACCTGGGCAAGCTCGGCGTAGATGCGGTAGTTGCGCTTCTCGTTGGCATCGGCCAGGGTGCTTCGCGACACCTTGCCCCGGATGCCGGCGTGGTAGAGTTTGGGGTGCATGGCGCGCAGACACGTTTCGATCTCCCGGAGGCTTTCGCGACCTGTCAGTTGCGCGAAGGCCATGCACAGGAGTTGATCGCGGCAGGAGAAGTTGTGGACTTTGTACTCTCCGTGGTATCGGTCGATGCACTTTCTGAACTCGTGCATCGGCAGGAAGCCAGCCAACTGAGCAAACACCATTCGCCCGGCATTCATAGGCCACTCCTCCAGCAGCGTGCGGGTCGGAATGGCCAGAGTTTAGAGTCGAATTGAAATCGATTACAGTCATTTCTGTGGATAACTCATTGCACTTGTGTCGCTTGCGACAAGCCCACGGCAAGACAACCGGACAGTAGTGATTAGACATTAGACATTTACTGGAGACATTAGTCATCAGTCATTCACCGGGCCGCAGCCTCAGTGCGTCATGCTGTAGAGGACGACGTTCACCCCGAGGCCCATCGCATCGGCCGTGGCGATGTCCCTGCCGAAGGGGTGGTCGAAACCCCGCCAGCCGCCGCCCAGCCCGTACGGAGAGTAAACGACGGGCGTCGAGCCGCCCAGCGAGATGCCCTCCAGCGGAAGCGCCGGCGGCTTCTCACCGAGCTGGCCGACGTAGTCGCTGTAGCCCACGGCGTCGATGTCGTGGAGCATGTGGTAGACGGCATGGTCGGCGCCGAGCGGGGCGAGTGAGCTTCCCGGCAGGAGGCGGGCGATCTCGCGCCGGAACGCGGCGTCGAACTCACTTGCCCCCCCCTCCGGGCTTGCCAGCAGGAAGCCGCCGCTCGATACGTAGCGCCTCAGGGCCGCCAATTCGGCCTCGCTGAACTTGAAGTCATACATGCCAGTGATGTAGAGGAACGGGTAGGCGTGCAGGTCGTCGGAGGCGAGGTCGACGGCCCGGCGCTGGAACTTCACCTCCGAACTCGTCCTTGTCGCCACGGCCTTGAGCAGATTGGCGATGGCGTTCGTCTGGCAGTCCCAGTTCTCGCCCAACATGGCCTGGGCGAAGGTGAAATCCCCGCGTGCCCTCTGGTCGGCCTCGTAGAACACCTTGGCCAGGCTCTGGTAGGCGCCCAACCGGTGCGTGGCCAGGGCATAGGCGACCATGTTCACGCCGAGCCTGCGCGCATCGTTCGGGCGCACCGAATGGGCGCCCTCGCGCTCGTGGCCGTCCCAGCCGCAGCTCAGGTCATAGCGCGAGAGCACGATGGCCGTCCTCGCGCCCAGATCCACGCCGTAGAATACCGGCTCGCCCTCGCCCCCGGGAGCGTCCGGGACCGGCGCGATGTACTGGACCCGCCCAGTGGGATAGAAGCAGTTGAACAGCGGGTGGGCGGCGCCGAGGCGGCGGAAGTGCCGGTCCGGCAGGACCTTTCCCATCTCCCGCGCGAAGGCCCGGAAGAAGTCCGGGTCTCCGAAGCACGTGTCGCCCCAGATCGTCCCGCCCGAGCGGACGAACTCGCGAAGGCGCTTGACCTCCGCCTCACCGAGCACGAAATCGTCGCTGCCCGTGTAGTAGAAGATCGGGTATTGGGCCGCATCGGTCGGGAACGCCTCCAGGGGGCCGCGCTTCCAACTGTAGCGGATCTTGAGCGCGCCGCCGGCGACCGTCATCAGCACGGGGATGTCGCCCTTGTCCTTGTTCCAGTCGTGGTACTTGAACTCCTTGCCGCTCTCGTCGGCGCCGAGCCTCAACTCCCCGAACTCGATCTTGGCGATGAGCGGGGGAGGGGACGGCTGCCGCTTTCGCTCGGAGCGCCTCTGGGGCGTGACCGGCAGGGGCAGGGGCGGAAAGCCCTCGCCGCCCTGGCGACGCTGAGGCTTGACGGGAGGCTTGGAGCCGCACGGTCCCTTGGGAAGGTTGAACTCCTCCGCCCGGGGCGCATGTGCGGCGAGAACGAACACTGCCAGGACGGTTAGAAAAGCCCTCGCTCTCATGGCAATTCCTCTCTACCCCCCGGACACGTCAACCCGGAAACACCGCGGCGCGACACGTCCCCAACAACGCCTGCTTATCTTCCTTACATATGCTACCGTCACGCGCTCTCGAAGGCAAGGACGGTTCACCGACCTTTGCGTTCTCTGCATCCCTTGTGGCAAGTCTGACGTTGTCGCGCTAGAAATCTGGCCGGAAAGTCCTTTTCGTGTATGATAGAATCCGCTTGGGAATTGTGACCCCAACGGAGGATGCCTGTGCTTGGCAAACGCCCCAATCAACGCGGCCTGTTTGAGGCCGATACGGTCTACCTGGATTTCGTCGGTCGTGACAGTTTCTACGGCTTCCTGGCCGCCGAGCGGGGCCGAGTTTTCCGTGACGAGGATTTCGCCGATCTTTACTGCCACACAAACGGCCGGAACAGCGTCCCGCCGAGCCTTTTGGCTACGGCCCTGATCCTGCAGAGCTACGATCGCGTAAGCGACGCGGAGGCAAAGGATCGTGCCGACTATGACCTTCGCTGGAAGGTGGCGCTGGGGACCGAACTGAAGGAGCGTCCTTTCGCCAAGAGCACCTTGCAGCTTTTCCGAGCCCAATTGATAATCCACGATAAGGCGCGAGACATGTTTCGTCGCAGCCTCCAGAAGGCGAAGGAGAGCGGTTTTTTCCGCCGCCGCAAGAAGCTGCATGCCGCAGTGGACACGATGGTGATCTTGGGACGCGGCGCCGTCAAGGACACTTACAACCTTTTGGCCGATGGCATCGCGAAGCTCTCGCGCGTGCTGGCCGAGTTGGCCGGGGCCGAGCTGACGGCATGGGCGGGCGCGCATGGCATGGAGCGCTATTTCGCCCCGAGCATCAAGGGCACGGCCGAAGTGGACTGGGACGAGGCGGCCTCGCGCCAGGCATTCCTGGGGGGTATCGTGGCCGATGCCGACGCTCTGCTGGAGCACGCGCGGCAGGTGCGTGCCAACTACCCCGACCAGAACCCGGAGGCGCAGCAGATTGCGCAGGCAGCGGACCTTCTGATGCAGCTTCTGGCCCAGGACATAGAGCGCAAGGACGATGGGCCAGAGATCAAGCAGGGGGTAGCGAAGGACCGTATTGTGTCGGTCCACGACCCCGAGATGCGGCACGGCCGCAAGTCGTCCAAGGCGCGCTTCGAGGGCCATAAGGGCGCGGTGATGGTGGACGCCCCGAGCCAGTTCGTCACGGCGGTGGGGGTGGCGCCGGGCGGTGCCCACGACGGGGATACCGCCCTGGCGCTGGTAGAACAGAGCGAACAGAACACGGGCCTTCAGGTGGCCGAGACGGTCGGCGACTGCGCCTATGGTGATGATGAGACGCGCCGGCAGTTTGTCGAAGCCGAACGCAAGATAATCGCCCCGGTGCCCAGCCCTCCCAGGACGGGCAAGTTCCCCAAGACGGCGTTTCGCATCGGGCGCAGGCTGGATCGAGTCAGTTGTCCGGCCGGATGCACAACGCGCAAGTATAACTGGGTCAAGCTTGGGCCGAACCGGACGGGGCGGCGCCAGCGCGTCAAGCGATTCGCGTTCGCTGCCGGGCGTTGCGGGGCGTGCGAGCTCAGATCGAAATGTCTGGGGGGCAGGGGCCCTCGCACGGTCACACTGCACCCCCAGGAGATCGTGATGCAGCGCGGGCGGCATTACCAGAGCACAGAGGGTTTTCGGGAAGCCAAGCGGCGCCGACAGGTGGTGGAACATCGCATAGCGCGTCTGGGACAACTGGGTGCAAAGCAAGCACGGTACATAGGGCGGGCCAAGACGCTGTTCCAGGTCCTGATGGCGGCCACGGTGGCGAACCTGACGCTGATAGCGGCGGCAGCGGATTGGGGAAAGTCTTTTCTTTCTCGTCTGCTGGGGCATATTGCCTGCTGTTTACTTCTCAGTGCACGTTGGCTCGAGTTTTCGGGGCGGCCGACGCTCGTAGCGCAGACGGTGTTGACTGCCGCCCCTGGGTTAAAGCGTCCAGGGCTGATGATCCCGGGGCTCAAAAATCCGGCTTTCCGGCCGCGCTTCTAG
>CAZXDF010000011.1:0-16083 GCA_964639345.1 uncultured candidatus Brocadiaceae bacterium
GGCGTCGGCTCAATGCATCCGTTCACAAAGCGCCCGCTCCCACCAGCCGGAAGGTGCTGCCATGGGGGAGGTGCTCGGCGTGAAGCCCCTCGATATTGGCGTTGATGTATTCGGTCAGCGTCGCCATTCCGGGTTCCTCACACGTGCCGTGGTTCACCCGGATCACGGGATGTCCGGAATCCTCGGCGCGCTGAATGTCTGAGTAGTATAGCGTGCCATCGTCGCACACCACGTAACAGTCGCAACCCATGTCCTGATACGTGGGAATATCGCAGGCGCAGCCGACCCCAATGCCGATCCGCGAAACCTCTTGAGATGCCTCGCCGGTGACCTGCACGAACGGCTCTCCAAGGCTCGCACATCGCTCGGCCACTCGACCGGCGAACGTGTCCAACGTGACCGGCTCGATGTCGTATCTGTGCTGGAAGCCATTCGCCCCGATGGCCTTCGGCTCTCCCTCAAGGCCCAGGAAACGCGCCCAAGCCCATGGGATCCCAACCTCGGGCCAGACGTCCCAACAATCATGGTTGCGCAGGATGACGAGATCATGCTCCCGCATGAACCGAAACTTCTCCTGCCCGGCAGGGCTATCGTCGGGGCGGTCGGGACGGTGCCTCCAGAAAATTGGCTCGTGGCAAATCAGCAACTGCACCCCGCGCTGGACCATTTGCCTGAGCGAAGCGAAACTCGCCATCCACGAAACCAGGCAACGGTCGACGTCTGTCTCCGGATCGCCACGGATCACATTGTCCACGGTCGTCTCCCGGTCCAGCCAGTCGGCGCGAGAGAGAAAGTGCTCAACCACGTCGGCGGCTCTCATGTCCATTCTCCTTCCACTCAGAAAGTGTTTGCGCGGCCTGTTTGGGCGGCTTTGATCCCGAACACTGCCATGCGGATCTTCTTCCTGGCCTAGTAAGTCCCATATTTCTTTATCAGATCAACCACCCTTTGGTACTGTTTGAGGCTGACATTGTCCGGCACGCCATCGGCGTCAGAATCATAGATATAGCCTCCGCCTCTCATAGCCGCCGGGATCTTGCGCCTGATCTCAGCTTCAATGACGGAAGGATCGGGGTGGGCCATGGCCCGTACGTCAATTCCACCAAAAAGCGCCAGCCTATTCCCGTACTGCTGTTTCAGGTCCACCAGGTCCATCCCGGCCTTGGCCTCCACGGGATTCAGGCACGAAACCCCTTCCTCAATGAAGAAAGGAATCAATTCCTTGATATCGCCGTCAGTGTGCAGGATCACAGGCAGCCCCTGATCCCTGAAGTAGCCGAAAAGCCTCTTGAACACGGGATGAAGCTGCTGCTCGAAGTGGGCGGGGGAGAACACAGGACCATTGCGGTAACCCATGTCGCAGGACAGCATCGCCCCGTCGAACTCGAACCCCCCTTCTCTCATGATTTCATACATCTTCATGTGGAGCTCGGCATCGGTCTCGTACATATCCCGGACCCAGTCAGGCTGGGTGGCAACGGCTATGAGAAGACTTTCCGTTGCCACATAGCTCTGCATCTTGTCGTATCCCACCGCTCCCCAGAAGCAGACAAAATTGCCGTCTTCTCGGGCCTTCCGGCAGCCTTCGAGACCGGTGCGCGCGTAACGGGACAATCGAACGTTCCAGGTGCCCTTCGGCAGGCTCGACCGCCTCACGCTCGTATCGTAACTGGCATCGTCCAGCAGCTCTCCTTCCCACTCCACCCGATCCCGGGACGGAGTCAGGCGCTCTTTGATCCTCTCCCAGTCCTCCCTGGTCTTGCACGGATAGTCGACGATCTCAGGGGTAGTGGAATAGTCCTTGTGATCGCGGCGCAGGCCCCCAAAGGCAGTGGTGTGGATGACGTATTCCTCGGTCTCCTCCACGACCTCTTGAGGAAACCTGGGGGAGGTATCCGGTTGTATGCGGACCATTTCATAACCGAAGTACTCGGCCGGGGAAAGATCGGTTGGCATCCCCTCGTCCTGCCAGCGCCGGAGCGTGGAAAACCAGGGGAAATCATGAATCGCCACTCTATCCGCTTCCTGATGCTGAAGGGCAAGAAGGATTCTTTCTCGCGAGGTCATTGTGCACACCTGCTTGAACTAAGCGCATGGGACAAGTCAAGGGCAATCGCGACGATCGGGTATTCCTGGAACGTACTCGGACCGGGCGCATTCAGAGGATGGGGATCCGCTCCCTGCACACGAACCTCTCGATGGTGCGCCAGCGTGTGGTGTTGCTGCGATAGTGCTCGCGCTGGTAGAAGGGGTAGTACCGGCCGGGCGGGTCGATCGACACCACCTCGTTGCCCTTGCGCACGAGGGTGTAGGCTCGCTTCTCAATGTTCACCACGTCTGTTCGCTCACTGATGGGAAAGCTGAGTGTCGCGGTCTCATCCGGTTTGACCCGGCCAACCCGGGCGTAGCGCCCGTCCCAGGCGAGACTGCGCTCCTCCCCGTTCACCTGGCAGCGCGTTTCGCGCGGGGCCACCCACTCGGGAATCCGTATCTCGAGGCCGACGGGCTGCTTGACCCTCACGTCAACCTGTCCCCGGTACGGGATGTGGCTGTCCACGTCCGCCCACGGGGAGGCCCTGTTGAGGAGCAGGTTCACGCGCAGCTTGCCGCCCTGATGGCGCAGGGCGCTGTCCCAGATCCAGTAAAGGGCCCGCGCCCCGTTCACCGTGCAGCACTGCATGGTGCCGTATGCGTCGCGGATCGCCCAGTCATTGGCCGCCGGCCATCCCGCGAAGGCGCCCAGGTTGCGCTCCGCCACGCGCTCCGTCGTGCGGTAAGGGTTCTGATCTGGAGGGAACCCTGTCTCCGGCAGGTCATCGACCCAGTCGGTGGAGGTGAGTTGCCCTTCGACGAGCATGTTGCGAAGCCACCGGTCGGCATCGTCCCAGTAGTCGCCTATCCCCGCCTCGGAGAGCTTCAGCGCCAGGGCGATCATGTCGCTGACCTCGCAGATCTCCGAGCTGTGCGCCTGATCACTGTTGAGGAATGTCGAGAAGTATCCGACCAGAGATGCGCCGCGGGTCTTCACAATCTCTTCCCAGCCACGCTCCTGCCAATTCGCTCCCGCATCTATCGCCCACTGGAAGCTGCGAACCACGAACTCCATCAGCTCCTGGTCATCGGCCGTCAGGGCGTACTCCATCATAGCCAGCAGGCCGTGCGAGTGGGCGTGGAAGTGGGCCTTGTGTGGATTGCCCGGTGTCGAGTGGAACGCGCCATCGGGGCCGTAGAAGTAGCGGCGCAGGTAATTGATGACCTTGCCCGCCAGGATGAGCGCCGGCTCGTAGCCCAGAAGGCGATAGGCGTGCACCAGGCCGTGAGGCACGCGAGAACTCTCGCTGTTGATGTAGGGCGTGCGCACGCGGCCGTCCGGCGGGCCCCCCTTCTTCGAGAACAGGACCGTCGGCCAGAAGTAAGCGACGTCCCCGGCATCGACCGCCAGTTCGACAAGCCCGTCCACAAGCCGCCGGGCGGCATCGCGCCAGAGCGGTCCTCCGTCGCGCTGCGCGAGCAACGACATCGCGCTCAACATGCGCCCGTTGCCGAACGCCGTGATGTATTGGTCGCCCTCGATCTTGACTCCGAAATTCTCAAAGGTGCCACCCAACTCCTGATCGGCCCAGGGGCGGCCCCTGGCCGGGGTGTAGATGAGCCCATCGGGCCCCTGCATCTTCAGCGCGACCTCCGTCCAGCGGCGCTCGACCTGCCGGTTCTGTTCGCTGCCGCTGATGATGCGCATGAGGGGCGCCATCTCGATGTACTTCGCCAGCGTGGAGCCGTGCCAGGAGCTATGGTACATCGCCGGTGGCCTCTCGCAGAGCCGGACCACGTAGTAAGGCTCGTAGTCGGCCTGGGGGTCGGTGGTCTCGGTCAAGCAGTGGAGGGCCAGCCGCGCCCGCTCCTGCAACTCCAGGGTATCAGGCACCCCAGGGTGATCGGGCGCCCTTGCCTCGTACCTCTCGCCCTCATACGGAGGGATCTCGAACTCCGGTATGTCCGGGCGGATGTACCCGATAGAACCCCCGGAGCGAGGGCCACCTGCCGTTTGAGCCGGCATCCTGATTACCTCCATGGTCTTCCGTGGCTCGACTTCCGCCCGCGTGAGGCTTCACCGGTGCTTCCGTCAGGAACTGTTGCTCAGCACCCGGGAACTCAAGCCTTCACAGCGGTCTACGCTCATAAGGCGCGCCACCGATATTGGGTCGCCCAAGAACCTAGACTGACAGCGCCGCGCCGCGCTTCTCGACTGTGCTGCGCACCTCCGCTACGTCCAGCGCGCGGGGGTCGCAGCCTCGCCGCGCGGCCATGGCTGCGGCTATCCCGGCTGCCTGGCCCATCATGGCACACGTCGTCGCCACGCGCGCCGAGGAAAGGGCCAGCTGGTCCGCGGAGAAACACCGGCCCGCCATCATCAGGTTCTCGCCGTCCCGGGCCACAAGAGATCGGTACGGAATCTGGTACGGCGGGACTTCCATCTCGTCCTCGGTCAGCACCATGGTCCGCTTGTCGTCGTCGGGCGCGTGCGCGTCGAGCACATAGCTGCCGCGCGCGACGGCGTCATCGAACGCTCGTCCCGCGCGAAGGTCCTCCACCGTCAGCACATAGTCGCCCGCAATGCGGCGGCCCTCGCGGATGCCGATGAT
Source organism: uncultured candidatus Brocadiaceae bacterium (assembly GCA_964639345.1). Lineage (GTDB taxonomy): Bacteria > Planctomycetota > Brocadiia > SM23-32 > SM23-32 > CAZHPE01. The sequence continues at coordinate 4,644 of CAZXDF010000011.1, forward strand.
AGGGGAGCAATGATCGAATCGCCACGGCCGCTTCTCGATGCGCTGGTAGAAATCGAGGACTTCGAAAATGCGTCTGCGGGCGCGAATCTCGGCGGCCGTCATGCTCTCCGTGTCGGCCGAATCGAACATCGGAATCTTGACCTTGATCGCCTTCTCGCCGGGACCGTTGGGCCAGGGGCTGGTCATGGGCAAATCGTCCGCCCTGCGCACCGGCTTGAACCATCCCTCGGGCAGTTGTGGAACAACCGGATCGGCCATCTCGCGGACGAAGAACATGATGGACATCGGCAGTTGAAGGCCATCCTCAGGGCGGCCTTTCATCGTGCCGAACCCGGCTGCCTGCGCCACCTGCCCCTCGCCGGTGCAGTCTATGAACTGCGCCGCCCTGAGCGCCTCGAGGCCGGAAGCGCCGCACAACAGGCACTCAGTGATGCGGCGCCCTTTGAGGCGAACGTCCACGAAACGCGTGTGCAGGAGCAGCTTAACCCCGCGCCGCAGCAGCAGCTCCTGTAGCACGACGGCGAGGATCTCGTGGTCAAAGATCGTCTCGCCCGGTTCGGTCGCGTGGAACGCGAGGAGGGCCGCGATGATCTCATCGAAAACCTCGCCCTGCCCCGTCATGTCGCCGCAGAAGTTGCCGACCCCTCCCGAGGTCATTACGCCGCCCGTCACCGCGAACCGCTCGATCAACACGACGGACGCTCCCGACGCGGCCGCCGCGCAAGCCGCGCAAGCGCCCGCAATTCCGCCGCCCAGCACGGCGACGTCCGCCTCGTAGCGAACCGGCACCCGTCGAGTCCACGCCACTTCCTGTGGGGCGGGAGTTGCCGTCATTGCCCTGCTCTCCTCAAAGAAACAAGTCCATGTCTAACCAAGGGGTTGCCCTGGGGTCGCGCCATGTCACGCCGACCTACCATGTGCCGGTTCATGTCACTTATACCCTACTGTGGCCCGAGATGCCGGGGGATTGGGTTGCGGGCATTCCATTTTCCTTCGGCAAGGAGGCGCCAGGCGTTGAGCGGCCGCCTCGTCACCAATTCTTCGCTCCCTCGTATCGGCGTCTGAGATGCCATGTACGGCCCTGAGTCCCCGTAGGCCGGTGGCATCGTCTCTCGCCAGAGGTTCATGTGCACGGCCGGCCCGAGCAGTCGGCAAGCGATGGCTGCGTTCCCGTTGCCGAACGGGGCCGGCATCTTCTTCGCGCGTCCCGCCCCAGTCCGCTCGGCGGAACAACCGTCCTTGCAACAAGGCACAGCGGCGGATCAAGGGAGCCCGCCCAACCTCTCAGGCAAGTCGCCCCGGTCTCCCTTCGAGTGCGTTTGCGGCTCATCCCGGCAACAGGTAGAATCCCGCAGTATGCTCTTGCGCATCGGGGAGGTCGGAAACGGAGTGCCCTTTTCTTGGCCGAAGAAGAGAAGGGATCTATGAGCCGTTTGCCGGCGTTGCTGGATCCCCGGATAGCGGCGGTGATAGCAACCAGCGAAAGCGAAAAGGGCTGAGAATGCCAGATTCGGCACTTTGAGAGCTCTGATAGATTAGTAGCCTAACATGGCGTCGAAGGAGGGTGAGGCGATGCTGTTCTTGCGCAGCTTCCTGAGTGCCGTCCTCCATCTGTACTGGTTGGCGCTCATCGTGCGGCTGGTTTTCTCCTGGTTCCCCCCGCAGGCGAGGGCCAACAGGTTCTACGAGTTCCTGCACGCCATCACCGAGCCCGTGCTGAAGCCGTTCAGGCGCCTCATTCCGCCCATGGGCGGAATGGATTTCTCTCCCATCGTGCCGCTGCTGATCCTTATGCTGATCAGGAGCGCGCTGGCATAGCGCCCGGTTCGGTTCACGCCCTACGGGACGGCCACGTCTGCCAGGATTCGCTCGATGATGTCCTCCGGGCTCACGGCCTCGGCCTCGGCTTCGAAGGTGAGGATCAGGCGGTGGCGCAGCACATCGGGGCAGACGGCTTTGACGTCGTCGGGGATGACGTAATGGCGCCCTGCCATCAGGGCGTGCGCACGGGCGGCCATCACGAGGTAGATCGTCGCGCGGGGCGACGCGCCCCATTCGATCAGGTGGTCCAGGCCCAACTCCGCGCGGCGGGGAGGCCGGGTGCGCTGAACGATCTCCAGCGCGTACTGCTTTATGCGCCCGTCCACCCGCAGGCGGTCCGCCAAGCCGCGCATGAGCAGGACCTCCTCGGGCTTGAGCACCGGCCTGAGCGCGATGTTCGGCCTTGAAAACGCCATCCGATCCACGATCTCCAGCTCCTCGTCCCCCCCGGGATAGTCGACGCAGAGTTTGAGCAGAAACCGGTCCACCTGGGCCTCCGGCAGGGGATAGGTGCCCTCGTGTTCGATGGGGTTCTGGGTCGCGATCACCAGGAAGGGATCGGGCAGCGGCAGACTGCGGCCCCCGATGGTCACTTGGCGCTCCTGCATCGCTTCCAGAAGTGCGCTCTGCACCTTGGCCGGGGCTCGGTTGATCTCATCGGCCAGCAGGATGTGGGCGAACACGGGGCCTTTCCGCATCGAGAACTCGCCGCTGGCGGGGCTGAAGACCTCCGAACCCACCAGGTCGCCGGGCAGCAGGTCGGGGGTGAACTGCACGCGGTGTACCCGGGCCTCGATGCAGGCGGCCAGGGCCGTTGCACACATCGTCTTGGCCAGCCCAGGCACGCCCTCCACCAGCGCGTGCCCGCCGCATAGCATGGCCGTAAGCAGCCCGTCGAGCAGCGCTTCCTGGCCGACCAGGACCCGGTGCACCTCGGCCCGGAGCCGCCCCAGGAGCGCCCCCGCGCGCTCTACCTCGGCCTGCAGCTCTTCCCGCTGCTCCTCCATGCTTCCTCCGCGGCATCGCCTGCGCGCGTCGCGCCCGGCAGGACTCACAGTATGCAAGCGGCCCCTGATGTCGGTGCCACCAAGACCAGTTGCACTGGTCTCATCAGGCAGGACTCACAGTATACAATCGGCCGGCCAGGTTTCAACGCCCCACCACCGGCGGCCGACAAGGGTATTGACATTCACGGGCCGCGCCGATTAGCCTTATGGGTTACTGCCGCCGGGCCCCGTGGGGCCTTCTTGTCCAAAGGCGGCTGCGCCGCCCGGGCCGCTCGCGCCTTTTGCTCAAAGGCGGCTGCGCCGCTTGCACCGCCCGGGCCCCGTGGGGCCTTCTTGTCCCAAGGCGGCTGCGCCGCCCGGGCCAGCCCGGATGAACGTAAAGGGGAAGACATCCATGAACCTTCCGGACCTGAGCACCATCACCGAGGCGCTGGGATCGATCAGCGTCATGGACAGCGTGGTGATCATCGTCGCTGTTGTGGCGGCAGGCATTGGCTTCTGCACGGGATTCGTGTGGCAGATCATCCGAGTCGTCAGCATCCTGGTGGTCTTCCTGATTGCGGCACGCTACCATGAGGACCTGGCCGGCCGGTTCGCCGATATCGGCCCGGAACAACTTCGGCTGGTTGCGTGCTACCTGATCCTGTTTGTCGGCGGTCTCATAGCGACCTACCTGATCGCGTTCCTGGTCCGCAAACCCATCAAGGCGCTGAAGCCCGAGCTGTCCGATCGCGTGGTGGGAGCAGGCCTTGGGCTGATCAAGGGCGTGCTGCTCTGCGGGATTCTGGCCCTGGCCATAATGCGCTACCCCGACGGCGATAGTGCTCTGCGGAGGCAACTGGACAGCTCTCGGCTCGCCAAGCTCAGTGCACGATGCGCGCAAGTCCTATACAACACTGTGAGCCGGGGAGAGAGTGCTGACTAGGGTTCTGCACTCCGAAGCGTCGCTGGCCCTGAGGGTTGCCTGCAGCCCCTTTCCTGAATCGCAACCTATGTGAACACAATCGCTTACGGCGATCCGCCCGGTGCCGTGCCACCTTCAGTTTCGAGCTTGATGTTACACTGTGACCGCTGGAGTTAACATTCTTGGGAACATGGGGGTAGGACTGGGAGCGGGCGCGGAGTTCCTGTGAAACCCGTTACTTCGGCGGCAGCACTGACGAGAGCAAGAAGAGTTCCCGCGAGAGAACCCACGCCACTCGGGCCAAGTCCTTACACATACTGGCGTTACAGTGCGCCGCCCGATTCCAGTCCTCCCCTCGGTGGGTGCGCGTAGCGGGACCGCTACATGCTTCCCAACCGCAGCGCCCTCGGCCAGCGGCATCGGCATTCCCCGTGGCACTCGCGTTGCTACACAGTATTGCGCCAAGATTGTTGAACCGATTGTGAAAGAGCAAGAGGTGCTGGTCCATGGCGGGGACGATGCGAAGCGAGCGCTTCGCAAGGGCTTATTTGGCCTACAGTTATATGCTTGAAGCGCTCGGGTTTGAGGTTGACGAAGGCAAGGTGCTGGAGCGTGTGACGGGAGACTCCAGAGTGCGGGATGACCTGAAGCGTATCCTGCGCGCTCACAGGGAAGGTAATTTGGACGGGGGCACTGTGAAGGCCCGCCTCGTTCGACAGATGGAGGCCTTGCGGGCAGACCTTACGGGCAAGCTCCGCGAGCAGTCCCCGCAGATGGCGGGCGGTACCACCGACAGCGCCGACCTGATCGAGCTGGTGGGCGAGATGCAGGAGATGGAGAAGGATGCTTTGGCGGACGTTGTGGCCCTGGACGGCCATCGCGGCATGGTCAAGCCTCGAACGATAACAGTGAGGGAGTTCCAAGCGATCCTGGCCGCTTTCGCGGGTGACCAGACGGTGGCGCGCCAGAAGCTGCTGGCCCATCTCAGGGATGAACTGCTGCGCCGCGGCATAGACATGTCGCGCGAGACGATTGAAGAGCGTTTCCGGTCCAAGCCGGTCGTGCGCACCATGCCGTACTGCGTGAAGCACATCTTCCGGGGGCTGGGAGGCGAGTTCCGCACGGGTCTGATTCCAATTCGCCAGCTTGTGGGAGAAGAGGACCCCGACCGGTGGCTTGAAGATGTTCGGCGCCGGCTGCGCTTCCGCAGTCAATGCGCCATGCACAGGGCAATCGCCGTGGCCACCGGGGTTACCTATGAGTGCATTCACAAGGCCCTGAGCGGGCGCAAGAAGGCGAAGCGGATCCAGGTGGAGATCAAACGGTGTCTGGAGGGGTGGCTGGCAAAGGCTGAGGCCGGCGAGCGCATTGGCGTCGACGAAGGCTACCTGAGCGTGCCCGTGCAGGAAATGTGCGCCCTGATGCCGCGGCTGCAGCCGGTTTTCGGGACCAAGGAAGCGGTCTACCGACGCATTGCGGCAAAGACCTCACTGCGCGCAGGCTCGATCCGGCGCTACTTCCATAACGACGGGCAGCTCAAACATGCACCCTTGAGGGTCTATCGTGTCGCCGTGGCCCTGGCAGGTGAAGCCGCAAAACACCTCCCCGAAGCGCCCGAGGCACAGCCGGCGCGGCGAAGGAGCGCCCGAAGCCCTGGGACCCGGCGACGGGGGTCTCGCACTTCAAGTGCTCCGCGGTCGCCGCGAGTCGATCCGGGAGCAGCGGTCCCTCGTGCGCAGGGGCCGGAAGGATCGGTGGATGTGACGGGCCAGATTGCCAGGGACGCAGAGCAGGCCTTGGCGCGCTGGCGAAGGCAGCGCGGGGACGAGGAGCTGGAACAGGAGTTCAAAGGCCTTCGGCGAATGCTGATCGTGAAGCTGAGGCAGCGTCGCACGGGGAAGGTGGCGCAAGCCTGAGGAGTCAAGACCCGGCCGGGGGGCCGAAGTACTGTTGCGTGGCGTCGGTTAGGGCCGACCCGAAGGGGGCAGCCGACACGGGCGGTCGAATGACCTGCAAATCAACTGATCCGATCCCAAGTGGTGGTGTGGGGTCGGCCGGCGCCGGGGCGCGTGAGTCCGCAAGGGGGTTTGGGTCTACCGAATGACCGGGCCGGCGCCTCCTGGGGCACTAAGACCCCATCCTGGCTTCGGCCTCCTCGTCCTCGACGCTCTCGCGCTCGGCCTCGGGCCGACGGAGCGGGTTCTGCAACAGCGCCTACGTTCCCTCCTGCCAACTCACCAGGTATTTCTTCTGGCGCTCGGTGAGCTTGTCAATACGGATTCCCATCGCCTTAAGCTTCATCTCCGCCACCCAGCGGTCAACCTTATCCGGGACGGCCTGGACACGGTGCTCGAGGCGTCCGCGGTTCTTGGCGGCATGCTCGGCGGTCAGCGCCTGGACAGCGAAGCTCATGTCCATAACGCAGGCCGGGTGGCCGTTCGCGGCGGCGAGGTTGATGAGGCGGCCCTCGCCGAGCAGGTAGATGCTCTTGCCGTTTTCGAGGACGAACTCGTCCACGCCGTCGGTGACACCCCGAACGATGTCTTCGGCGAGTTCGGAGAGATCGTCGATGTTGATCTCGACGTTGAAATGGCCGGCGTTGGCAACGAACGCGCCGTCCTTCATCTTCTCGAAATGCTCCCGCCGGAGCACGTCGCAGCAGCCCGTCACCGTCACGAACAGATCCGCGTGCCGGGCGGCCTGCTTGACTGACATGACCTTGAAGCTGTCCATTGCGGCCTCCAGCGCCCTCAAGGGATCTACCTCGGCGACGACCACGTGCGCCCCCAGCCCCTTCATGCGGCTGGCCACGCCCCGGCCGCACATGCCGTAGCCGCAGACCACGACCGTCTTGCCCGCTATGAGCATTCTGGTCGAGCGCAGGATGCCATCCACTGTGCTCTGTCCGGTGCCGTAGCGGTTGTCGAAGAGGTGCTTGGTCTGGGCGTCGTTGACGGCGAAGACGGGGAACTTCAGCACCCCGTCGGCCTCCATCGCCCGCAGCCGAATGACCCCGGTGGTGGTCTCTTCCAAGCTCGCGATGATGCCCGGCGCCAGGTCGGTGCGATCGGTCAGGATGGCGGTCACGAGGTCCGCTCCGTCGTCCATAGTCATGTTGGGTTCATGGGCCAGTGCGCTGCGGACGTGGGCGTAGTACGTATCGTTGTCCTCGCCTCGAATGGCAAAGGTGGGCACGTCGAACTCATGGGCCAGGGCCGCCGCAACCTCGTCCTGGGTGCTGAGCGGAGTGGAGGCGCACAGCACAAGATCGGCCCCTCCGGCCTTGAGGGTCCGGGCCAGGTTGGCCGTTTCCGTCGTGATGTGCAGGCACGCCGAGAGCCGCACGCCTTCGAGAGGCTTCTCGTCCTCGAACCGCTCGCGAATCTGCCGTAAGACCGGCATGTCTTTCTCAACCCACTCGACCCTGCGTGCCCCCTGCTGCGCCAGAGACCGGTCCTTGATGTCCGACTTCATCGTAGGCTCCTCCAAACGTCGGGATGCAGTCCTGAGTGCTGGCGATGCAATCGCCTTTGTTGGTAAAGACCCGAGCGATGCAATCGCCTCTATCAACAAAGGTGGCTGCGCCATCTGAGTGCTGAGTTGCGGCGCTCCTGGTCGCCCTCGTGCCAATGGGTGCAACGAAAGGTCGGCCTCCAAGAGCAGCCCGGGCTGCCCGCGCCGCCTCAGAGCCCCGCCATGTCCCGAAGCAGCTCCACCCTCTCGGTCCGTTCCCACGTGAACTCCGGCTCCTCCCGCCCGAAATGGCCGTGAATGGCCGTCTTGCGGTAGATGGGCCGGCGCAGGTCCAGCGACTCGATGATGGCGCCGGGCGTCAGGTCGAAGCACTCCTGGATGATCCGGCAGATCCGGTGCTCCGGGATCTTGGCCGTGCCTTCGGTGTCCACGCTGACGGCAATGGGCTGGGCCACGCCGATTGCGTAGGAGACGTGCACCTCACACACGTCCGCCAGGCCGGCGGCCACGATGTTCTTCGCCACGTGCCGCACGGCGTAGGAAGCGCTCCGGTCGACCTTCGTGGGGTCCTTGCCGCTGAAGGCGCCCCCGCCGTGGCGCGCCCGGCCGCCGTAGGTATCCACGATGATCTTTCGGCCGGTCAGGCCGCAGTCGCCGTGCGGCCCGCCCACCACGAAACGGCCCGTGGGGTTGATGTGGAACGTGATGTCGTCCCCGCGGAACTCCTCCGGCAGCGACGGCAGTATGACCGCCTCGATCAGGTCGGGGCGCATCGTCTCCCGCGTCACGTCCGGGGCGTGCTGAGTGCTCAGCACGACGGTGTCCACACGCACGGGCTCGAGGCCCTTGTACTCGACGGTGACCTGGCACTTGCCGTCCGGACGCACGTACGGGATCTCGCCGCTCTTTCGCACCCCGGCCAGCCGCTCCATCATCCCGTGCGCCACCTGGATCGGCAGGGGCATGAGCTCCGGCGTCTCCCTGCATGCGAAGCCGATCATCATGCCCTGGTCACCGGCCCCGATGCCCTTGCCCTGCTCCGGGTCTGCGTCGACGCCCAGGGCGATGTCCGGCGACTGGCGGTCCAGGTACACCAGCACCTCGCACGAATCCGCGTCCATCCCCACCTCGGAACTCGTGTAGCCAACTTCGCGGATCACGTTGCGCGCCACTTCCGCGCTATCGACCACCGCCTTGCTGGTGACCTCACCCGCAACGAACACGACGCCGGTCGTCACCAGGACCTCGCAAGCCACACGGCTGTAGGGATCCTGGGCGAGGTACGCGTCGAGCACCGCATCGCTTATCTGATCGGCAAGCTTATCCGGGTGTCCGATCGAGACGGCCTCGGACGTGAAGGTGTGTTTCTCGTCCATTCGCGCTTCCTTGTTTCCTGATAAATGGCGCGCGGGCGAACGCGGTTACGCCAGCCCAAGCACCAAACACTACCACTATAGCAGAACCAGCCCATGTGAGCAAAGCTCGCGCCGAGCAGACAAGAACGCGAACCGAACCCGGATTGAGCGCAGCGCTCGCTTCGCGAAAGGAGAGGGGTCAGCGCCCGCACGGGAACCTGTTGAAGGGCGGGCCGCCGGCCGGCGGAATGGGGTTGGGGCAAGCTGTCACGGTGGTGCGGAAGGCCCGGCCAGGGGCGTCCTGAGGCGAAAAAAAAGCGGGCGGACCGGGGCAGGTCCGCCCGCAGGGGGGTGCCGTCGGGGAGGGGGGCACCCCCGCGACGGCATGCGGCGCTTTTGGTTTGGTAGGAGCGCCGCATTCTCAGGGACAGGCAGCGCCGACTGGATTATGCAACGTCCGTGCCAAAGGCCGGGGCCGGGCAACGCCGCCGCCTGATCGCGCGCGCGTCTTCGTCTCGTAACCGATTCCCGCCGCAACCGTTAGGACATAATCGCACGCCGCGACCTGCCCGAGGCCGGCGCGAGAGGCGCACTGGCGGCGTGTTGCAATCCCTGACAGTTCAGCCGAGCGCCGACAACATCCCTGCCACACCGGCAGCTGGAAGCGATCACCGTAGCGCGTACTTCTGAATCTTACGGTAGAGGGTTCGCTCGCCGATGCCGAGCACCTCGGCGGCCTTCTCGCGGTTGCCGTCTACCAGCTCCAGCGTGCGGGTGATGAGGAACTTCTCCACCTCCTCGAGCGGGTGGCCGAGCAGCGAGCCGGCGGCCAGTTCCCGGCTGCCGGCGGCAGTTTCTTCGGCGAGGTATTCCGGCAGGTCGTCTTCGCCGAGCGCATCGTCCATGTTGACCACGGCCATGTGTTCCAGGCAGTTACGCAGCTCCCGCACGTTGCCGGGCCACTGGTGGCGCAACATGAGCTTGCGCACGCCGGGGGTGAGGGGATGGACGTCTCTGCCGTGGGCATCGGTGATCTCGGCCAAGAAGTGTTCGGTCAACAGGGGGATGTCCCCCTGGCGTTCGCGCAGGGGGGGCAGGTTGATGGTGACGACGTTGAGCCGGTAGAACAGGTCTTTCCGGAAGTTGCCTTCCTCGATCTTCTCCGGCAGGTTCGCGTGGGTCGCCGCCACCACGCGCACGTCCACCCGGATGGGTTCGTTGCTGCCGACGCGGACGATCTCCCCTTGCTCCAGCACCCTGAGCAGCTTCACCTGGCTGGTGGGGGGCATGTCGCCAACCTCGTCCAGGAACAGGGTGCCGTGATTGGCGTATTCGAACATGCCCACGCGCGAAGAGAGTGCCCCCGTGAAGGCGCCCTTCTCGTGGCCGAACAGTTCGCTCTCCAGGATCGTCTCGACCATGCCGGCGCAGTTCAGCGGCACGAAACGGCCGGCAGCCCGGTGGCTGTTGAAGTGAATGGCCCGCGCGACCACGTCTTTGCCCGTGCCGGTCTCGCCCTGGATCAGGACGGTGGCGTCGGTGACGGCGGCCTGCTTGATGCGCTCGAAGACCTTGAGCATCGGTCGGCTGTTGCCGATTATGTTCGAGATGCCGTAGCGCCCGGCGACCTCTTCCTGCAGGGCCCGGCGGTCCCGAACCAGCGCGATATAGTCCCCGGCCCTTTCCACCACGGCGGCCAGCTCTTGCATGTTGAGGGGCTTCTCGAGGTAGGTCAGGGCCCCTTGCGTCATGGCCGCGACGGCGTCGGCGGGGCTGCGCTCATCGGCGAGGCAGATGACCTGGCAGTCGGGCCGCGAGGCCCGGCCGGCCTTCAGCACCAATTCCCCCGCCCCCCCGTCCATGCGCAGGTTGGTGATGATGACCTCGAAGCTTCCCGACTTCGCCAGCTCTACGGCATCCCCGGCGCCCATTGCGAGGGTGCAGGCGTGCCCCATCGCGCGCAGGGTCTGCTCGATCCTTCCGGCGAGAGCCCCGTCGTCCTCGGCAATGAGGATGTTCGCATGCTCCTGCATCCTGCGCGCCCACTGGGCCGGAAGAAAGGGTCGAGCCACGCTCTGATAGACGCCCTACCCGCCCGCCTTTTTCCGGCCCAAAAAGCGAAGACAGTGGGCGCGCTCTCCAGTTCCGGGGGCCCCGCCGCCATCCGGCGGCACCCCGGGTCCGGTGGCTAGCCGCAAGGGGTGCGCGCGCTGTGAGAGCACCCCTTGGATTGGCTCGCTTTACCTTCAGCGGTCCTACTTCTCGTCCTGCAGAACTGACTTGCGGCTGAGCTTGATGCGGTTTCCCTCGACCGCCAGCACCTTGACTTTGATCTTGTCGCCTACCTTGCAGACGTCCCCGACGCTGCGCACGTAGCCCTCATCGAGCTGGCTGATGTGGCACAGGCCGTCGGTGCCCGGCAGGAGTTCTACGATCGCCCCGAAGTCCTTCAGTTCGGTCACCGTTCCCTCGTAGGTAGCGCCGACATCGACGTTGGCAGTACCGCCGCTGCCCAGCATCCGCTCGATGAACGCGGCCAGGGCCTCTATGTCAACTCCCTTGTCGCTGGCCAGCGTAACGGTGCCGTCGTCCTCCACGTCGATAGAGCACTCCCACTCCTCTTCCAGACCGCGGATCATCTTCCCGCCGGGGCCGATCAGTTGGCCGATCTTGGCGCGGTCAATGGTCAAGTGCAGCAGTCTCGGGGCGTAGGGGGATATCTTCTCACGGGGCTCGCGGAGCGCCTGGAGCATGGCCTTCAGCACTTCCAGCCGCACTTCCTTGCCCTTCATCATCGCCCGCGCCAGCACCTCGCGATCCAGGCCGGCCACCTTCAGGTCAAGCTGCAACGCCGTGATCCCCTTCTGGGTGCCGGCCAT
>CAZXDF010000012.1:0-10098 GCA_964639345.1 uncultured candidatus Brocadiaceae bacterium
CTTCTAGGGCTTTGTCAACCTTGGTTTGGCAGGTGCAACTGCCATACCCCCATGGGTAGCGCCGCCGTCCTCGGCGGCGACGGAGGCGAGACGCCTCCGCTACCCCGGGTGAGCGGAACTCCTCGACCCATCATTTCTGACCTGACAAAGCACTAGTCGGTATGGTGGCCGCCGTCGCGGATGGCCTCTATCTCCGCGCGCGTGTAGAGCCGTCCCGTGCCGGCGCCGGGGCAGCGGGCCTTCACCGCCTCCCAGCTCTCCGTGGTCTGGATATTGTCCGGCCAGAAAGGGAAGGTATAGCACTGCGAGGGACGCGCGTGATAGATCCGGCAGCCGGCGGGCGTAAAGTAGATGCAGTCGTAGTTGTGTTGTTCGCGGAGGCTCACGCGCGTGAAGATGCGGCGGCAATGCCGTTCGCGCAGATCATCCTCGCCGATTTTCAGGTAGTCGGCGATGCGGCTGATCTCATCTTCCTCCAGCCACACGTACCCCGGCGCCCCGCCGCAGCACTGCCCGCAACGCGTGCAGGTGAAACGCAGCCCCCCCGCATACCATGGCGCGGAGGTCTTGGTGCGATCGTTCCTTCTGACTGCCACGGGGGCGGCCCTCTATTCGAGCGAGGGGGGATACTGCCGGTCCGACGCGTGCAGCGCGCGCACCGGGCCCTCAGACAGAGTCTATGCCGGGCTGCCGGCCGGGGCCGGCAGGTCGCCGGCCGCGGGGCCTTCGGGCAGTTCCTCTTCGGGGGGCGTTTCGGAGTCGGCTTCGCGCTTGCGCTCTTCGACCTTCCGGCTCGCCTCGATGTCATCTGAGCTCCCGCCGTCCAGGATCAGCTTGACCTCGTCGCCGGTGAGGGTCTCGAGCTTCAGCAACGTCTGCGCGAGGGCATCGAGCTCCTTGGCGTGCTTCTGGCACAGCTCCTTGGCATCCTCATAGGCCTGGTCCAGGAGGGACTTGATCTCCTCGTCGATCAACTGGGAGATCTGTTCCCCGTGCCGCTTTGCGCGCGATATCTCGGTGCCCAGGAAGATGTGCTCTTCCTCGTCACTGTAGCTGACCGGGCCTATCTTCTGGCTCATGCCCCACTGGGTAACCATCTTGCGCGCGAGCACCGTGGCCGTCTGAATGTCGTTCTTGGCCCCGGCGCTGATGTCATCGCAGAACAGCTCTTCGCTCGCTCGCCCGGCCATCGCCAGTATCAGCCTCCCCAGGCACTCCCGTCGCCGCACGTTGTACCTGTCCCTTTCCGGCAGCGTCATCGTCAGGCCGAGGGTCGGACCGCGCGGGATGATCGTCACCTTGTGCAGTGGCTCGACATCGGGATGAAGCGCGGCCAGAAGCGCGTGGCCGGCCTCGTGGTAGGCCGTGATGCGCCTGTCTTCCTCGCTCATAACGCGGCTTCTCTTCTGGCGCCCGAAGATGATCTTGTCGCGGGCCTCTTCAAGCTCCGCCAGGCCCACGCTCGTCTTTCCCCTCGTGGCGGCCAGCAGCGCGCCCTCATTGACGAGGGCTTCCAGGTCCGCCCCGCTGCACCCCGGCGTGCCGCGCGCGACGATCGACAGGTCCGCCGTCGCGTCCAGCTTGACCTTGCGCGCGTGCACCTTCAGGATGCCCTCGCGGCCCTTCACATCGGGCAGGTCGACGACGATCTGCCGGTCGAAGCGGCCGGGCCTGAGCAGGGCCGGGTCGAGGACGTCGTTGCGGTTGGTGGCCGCCATGACTATTATGCCATCATCGCGCGAGAACCCGTCCATCGCGGCCAGAATGGCATTGAGGGTCTGCTCCCGCTCGTCGTGCCCGCCGCCGAGGCCTGCGCCGCGTTTCCGCCCGACGGCGTCGATCTCGTCCAGGAAGATGATGCACGGCTGGTTCTCCCGGGCCTTCGTGAACAGGTCGCGCACCCTCGCCGCGCCCACGCCCACGAACAGCTCCACGAAGTCCGAGCCGCAAAGGCTGAAGAACGGCACGGTGGCCTCCCCCGCCACGGCCTTGGCCAGCAGCGTCTTGCCCGTGCCGGGATGGCCGACCAGCAGGATGCCGCGCGGAATGCGGCCCCCGATGCTCTGGTATTTCTCGGGGTTCCTGAGGAACTCGACGGTCTCCTCGAGCTCCTCCTTCGCCTCGTCCACGCCGGCCACGTCCTCGAACGTCACACCCGTGCTCTCCTTCTGCGCCATGCTGACGTTGCTCTTCAGGAACGGGAAGGCCCCCTCGCGTGCGCTGGCCATGCGCATCTGCCGGTTCACGAAATAGAGCATCACCAGGATCAGCAGCACCAGCGGCACCACGTTCAGCAGGATGGCCGGCAACATGCTGGCGTCGGGGAACGTGAGCTTCACCCCATGCTCGAGCCAATCGTTGATCGTCTCGGGCGCCCTGCTGTACTCTTCCGGCAGGTTTACCTTGACCTTGCGGCCCCCGTCCCTGAGCGTGACGTTAATCCAACTGCCTTTCGCCTCGATGCTTTCAATCTGGCGGGTTTCGAGAAGCTCTCGGAACTGATCCTGGTAGATCGTCTCGACCTGCTGCCGGCTGACCTTGCGCGCCACCAGCAAGATCGACAGCAGCAGGCCCAGGATGATCACCCAGAGGAAGATGCCCCTGCCGAACTGCAGGCGTCCAGGCTTCCCCGGTTCACGCCCCTCGGGAGCGTTTGTCGGCTCGTCTCTCTCATTGTCAGAACTCACTGGCACTGACCTCTTGCTATCGCGATCTTGCGACACGAAGCTGCCGCGGGGAATGATCCTAACTCTATTCTACCAGGGTTCTTCCATCTTTTCCACTATCCGCTGCGCCAACTCCCGGAACACGCGCTCCTCCTGCGGCTCGCCGATGGCCATCGCAAACCGGGCGCTTTCCTCCACCTCGGTCCACGGGACGATCGGCGCGCCGGTCAGCCTATCCACCCAACGGAACCGGGCCTTGGCCGATATCTTCTTCACCAGGATGGCGTCCATGGTGGTCTTGGCGACGACGCTCTCGTCGTACTCGAGCAGCTCCCCCTCCAGCACGCTGTCGGCCCTCGCCCCCTCGGCGAAGACCAACCGCGTGTGAAGTTCCACCTCCTCGACGACGGCCTTGGTCAGACGCGTCTCCAGCCCGCGGTAGAACGTCTGGTTATCGAAGACGGGGACGCATACGCTGCTGATGTCCTTGCGCAGGAGGCTGGAGGTCGAGTAGCCGCAGGCCGGCAGCACGGTGCAGGCCACGGCCAGCAATACGACCGAGAGGCATCGTCTGGTGTGCATCACACAGGTTCCTCTACTGCTCGCTTTCCGGGGGATGCGATCCTTGCGGCTCCGCGGCGGGCTGAGTCCCCACCCCCCGCAACTCCACGCGCCTGAAGCTCCCGGGCATCGGCGCGGACGGCGTCTCCCGGATCGTCCGGATCATCTCTTCGGCCCACTCGGCCTCCTTCGTCCCCGGGAAAGACTCCTTCAGGTGTTCCAGGTCATTCAGGGCGGCGGCGGGCCGGTTCGCCGGGCCCAGGTAGTACTCGGCTATCTCCCTGAGCTTGACGGCCCGCTGCTCATTCACCCGCGTGATGCGTTCGCGGGCCTCCGCCACGTGCTTGTCCTCAGGAAACGCGGCGGCGAAATCCGCGAACGCCCTTTCCGCCTCATCCAGGCGCCCAGTTCCCCGCTCAAGCCACTCCGCCTGGGCCAGCTCGCACTCGGCTATCTTGAACCAGCAGTAGGGCATCCAGGCACTGTCGGGGTAGCGGCGCATGAGGAAGTCGACAAAGGCCAGGTACTCCTCCCGCGCCCGCAGGTACTCGCCGGCGGCCAGGACCGCGTCGGCCTTCTCCTTCCAGCAGCGCATCACGAAATAGTCGTCCTCGCGCGCCCGCGCATCCGCCATCAGGCGGCCGAACAGTGCCAGCCCGGTTTCGACGCTCCGCCCTGTCGCGAGGCCGGCGGCATGGAGCTGCAGGTTGCTCGCCTCGGCCCTCAGCGGGCTCTTGGGGTAGCGGGCCCGGAAGGCGTCCCAGCGATCGAACGACTCGCGGTAACGTTCCTCCACGAACAGACCCCACCCCATGAGATAGTGCGCCTCTTCTGCGAACGGGGCTTCCGGGACCTCGAGGACGAGCTCTTCCAGCAGCCGCACGCCACTGACCCCCTGACCGGCGCCGATCAGGGCTGCCGCGTGCTTGAAGCGCTCTTCGGGCGTCCCGCGCGGCAGGGCGTCAAGGTCGACCTCCCCCGTCCCCGGCATCCAGACCCCCGTCTCGGCCCACACCCCGCCCGCCAGCGCCACCATGACGCCGACCACGACCGCCATGCGCCGTATACGCCTGCTGCGCCAGTTGACGGACACGCGCGCTTTCTCCCTATTGGTCCCCACAGGCGATCCCAGGGGTCGCCGCATCCACGAGTGACCGCGCCCCTGCCTCATCCGGATTCTCGGGTATTGTATCAAATCCCGGGGCGCAATGCACTGTTGCTCCCCCCCATTCTGATCGTCACGGGCCTTCGCCGGCCTTGATCCATTGGTCCAGGGCGGCCGCCAGGCGCCCCGCTAGGGCGTCGTCGCCCGCCGGCGCCGCCTCGCCAAGCGGGACGGACAGGTCCCTCCCGAACCCCGCATCCGCCGCCTTGCCGGACAGAGTGCCCGTCACGGCCTCGGCCTGCGGCTCCAGCGCCAGGGCAACGACGATCGGCCGGTCGGACGGTTCGCCGCTCCCGGTCAGCAGGCGATATCGCACCGTGCCCCCGCCCGGGGCATAGCTCACCTCCTGCAGGCCGGGCCACCTGACCGCCTGAAGCAACCGCAACGCCTGCCGGGCCGGGCTCAGCCGCCCGATGGTCGATGTGCAGGCGCCGCCCGCGAGGGCGCATAACTCCCGGTAGCCGCCCCCCGGCCTCGGGGCGCCAACCTGCACCACGTGGGGCGCGGAATCCGGCCGGGGAGCCGCCTTCAGGTCGCCCGCCGCTGCGGCCCCGGCAGCAGGCCCGGCGCCCGTGATCAGAAAGGCCGCTGCGGACCCGTCGCCGGGCCCCGAGGCTAGCGCGAAGAGCATCTCCTCGGACAGCTCCCCCTCGCCCCCCCTCAGCGCCCAGAGGCGGGCCAGCAGGCCGTCCATGCCCATCCCCCTGGCAGGCGGCAGGTTCTTCACCTGGCCGTCGTAGGCCACAAGCCCCAGCCAGGTGCCCCCGCTCAGGCGGCGTGCGATGCCCTCCACGATTTCATGCGCGAAAATCCGGTCCAGCGGCCCGTAGTCCGCCGTGGCATCGAAGACGATCAGCACGCGCTCCGTCCCGCGCGCGGCAGCCCGGCTCGCCACCAGCCCGCGGCTCGCCACCAGCACGTGCCGCACATCTCGCCCCGGCGACGGAAGCTCCAGCAGGTCGTCCGTCCCGTCGCTCCCGAAGCGAAAGGCCAGCACCACCGGCACGGTCGGACTCATGTCCCGTGCCGATATGGCGCCCTTGGCCCCATCCCCGGACCGTCCCCACCGGGCCTCGAGGCCGGTCGAATGCGCTCCCTTGATCCCGCCGTCGGCGGCTGCTTCGATGCTCAGTGTGAAGCCTTCGATTGTCTTTCGCGTCCATCCGTCCACCGGCAGTGACCAGAGAACCGCCTCGCCCCCCGGCGCCATAGTGCCCAGGGCCGCGCAACTCAACCCGGCTTGCGCACCCGGCGCCAGCTCGATCTCCTCCGACTCTGCGGCACAGAGCGGAGGCGGCCAGAGCACGCGCGCCGGGTCCAAACGTCCTCGCCATGCCTGGGACCCGGTGTTCTCCAGATCGCATGTCAAGACGGCCATCCAGAGCGGGCCGCGCACTACCAGATCCACCGCAAGATTACGCACGATGACCCCGTCGGGCAAAGATGGCGGCCCGGCGGCCAGCGGCAGCAGTTCCAACTCGGCCGGCGTCACCCGGCCGCTGTCGAGCGCGTCAAGCTCCCGTTGCCAGTGCGCAAGCGTTCGGGCGGACGCCGTGCGCACCGGTTCGACCGGCTCGCCCCGAAAGAACATCCCCTGCTGCCCGGGGCCGAGTTGAATGCTCTTGTCTCCTGAGGCAAGTTGCACCCGCCCCCGCAGGCACCGGACGATCATCCGGTGGCGGGTTGCGCGGGCCAGGAACTCGCCCTCCGCGCACGTGACCGTTCCATTGTTGTTCGCCAAGTTCACCGGCTCATCGGATGCCTGGCGGCGCGAGACGGCGGCCAGGCCCTGGATTAGGTCGGCGCTATGGGAGTCGGTCAGTCGCAGCGCCGATCCAGCGCCCAGCCGGAAGACCATGCCGGCGGTGCCGCCCTTCACCAGCCCGTCACGGCCGCTGCTCACGACCATGCCGGCCGTCAGCTCCGCGCCCTCGCGGGCTTGCTCGGCCGCTCCGAGTGCCGGCAGCAGTTGCGCCTGACCCATCGCGTGGACGACTCCGCCCAGCTTGATCGGCGGTTCGTAATCTCCCGGCGCGATGAAGAAGCACGCCAGGAGCACGGCAAGAATGCCCGCGAGGGACGCCAGGAGCACGGCGAGCCTGAACGGCGCGCTGCGCGCCGGGGTCGGATCGGCGGGAGGGCCCTCCGAGATCGGCCCGACGGCAGGGCTGCCGAGCAGATCGTCGCACGCCTTGCGGATCTCGGGGGTGAGATCGTGGGTGGAGAGCCGGCGCACGGCGTCCCGCACAGCCGCGTAGCGTTCGAGGCGCCCAGCCCAGCGGGCGCTGTGCATCAGGAGCTGGTCCATCTCGGCCCGGCATGCGGGGTCCGGCTCCCCGGCAAGCCTCCGCACGAGCGCAACGATGGCCGATCGACGATCCACACGCCTACTCCTTGGGCAACGTCGCGAGCCTTGCGAACTCCCCACAGGCGCTCAGCACCCGCCGAGCGGCCTGATGGACTGGGAACCGGCAGGCCCTAGCGGCTTCGGCCAGCGGCAGGCCCATGACCATGACGAGGAGAAACGGCTGCTTGACCTCGCGGTGCATGTCGGCCAGCGCGCGCTTCAGGGCATCCTCCACGGCCTTGGGCCGGGGGCGCTTCAGATCGGCCACCATCTGCGACAGGCCCTCCTCCTGGGGCACGTGGGCGGGCACGGCCGCCTGCGTGGCCACCGCGAAGAGCCATCCCCTCAGCGAGTCGAACCCGTCGTAAGGTCGCCGGTAGGCACGCGCAAGGCGCAACACTTTCCCGAGCGTCTCGGCGGCGGCGCGCACGTCGCCGAGGCTGAGCTGGAGGTAGCGGAAGAGCGCGCCCTCATGGCGCCTGCGCACCTCGGGGAATGCCGCGTCCCCGCCCGCTGCGTGGCTGAGCCAGAGGGCTTCGTCAGAAAGGTGTTGCAGGGATGCTTCGGGGCCGGCGGCTTCCACTGGCTGTCTCCACAGGATGGCAACGTATCCGCTCCGGGCGGAAGCGGATTCTGCGGCCATTAGACCGTGCCGCGCGACGCTTCGCAAGTCGTCGTGGTCCCGTGCCCCCGCGCACGACCGAGCAGTCCCTGCACAGGCGGCTGTCACGGTAGCGGTGGGCCTAGAGGAGGTGGCGGCACTGGTTCATCCGCTCGCCGTGCCATACCTCGGCGACCGATTGGCGGGTGAGATCACCGACGATCAGTTCGTGCGACCAGTCGTTGCAGCACAGTATGACCCGGCCGTCCGAGAGCACGGTCAGAGCAGCGAACGGATACAGGCACCTGGGATAGAAGCGCCCGAGCAGCACCTTGATCCCATGGCGCAGCACCCCGTCCCACGGGCGCCTCAGGCGCCCGAAATTCCCGAGCTATCCCGCACGGTTGAGCATGGAGTCCAGGCGGACGATGGCCCCGCGGGACTTCCAGTAACGCTCGAACTCGCGCTCCTCGCCGGCGTTGGCCCGCTGCTTCAGGAACCGGACCCTTACCACGGCCTTGCCGCGGCGCCGCAGGAGCGTCCGGGTGCTCTCCACGACCTTTGCGAAGTCCAGGCCCGGCCGAATGGCTTGGTAGGTCCGTTCGCGCGCCGCGTCGATGCTCACGTCGATCCAGTTCAGCCCCGCCGCCAGCAACTCGTCGATCCTCTCCTCGGTGAGCATGGACCCATTGGTGACCGTCGCGATACAAAGCCCGCGACCAAGCGCGTGCCTGGCCTGGCGCACGCGCGGGGCGAGGTTCCCGTCCAGCAGCGGCTCGTTCTGAAGCATCAGCACCAGCAGGCGCAGGGAACCCATGCGCCGCAGTTCGTCGATGATCCGCAGGTAAAGGTCTTCCTCCATGTAGTAGGGCGGGCCGGTCTTCTGCGAGGTCCGGTGAGGACACATCTGGCACGCGGCATTGCAGCGGTCCACGGTCTGGATCTGTGCGGAGAACGGCCCCCGCAGCCGGCTCATCCGCGCGAGGGGATCGTAGATGAACGGGGCGCTCAGCAGGAGCTTCCTCATGTGCCGCCGCACGCGGGCTGCCCGCGGTGCATGTCGGCGTGCGAGGATCGACGTGAAAGCTTCCAGCGGCATACCCGCGCCTACTCCCGGGCCAGAAGGGCCTCGAACTGTCCGTGCATGGCCTGAACATCCGTCCTGGACCGGCCGAGAAAGGCGACGCTGAACTTTCCGTTCGCCAGGCAGCCCGTGTTATAGGGGAAAAGGCCCTTGCCGGCGGCGGGGTTGAAGAACAGGTGCCCGTACCTCGTGCGAAGCTCGGCAAACGAACGGGCCCCAGTGCGCACATTGGCCGACAGGAACGCCCTGACACAGCCGGGGGCCCCGGGCCCCGCACGGTCGCTGAAACGCTCCATGAGGGACTTGGGATATGTCACTCCGTTCACCCGGGGATTGAGCTCGGCGAGGAAGTATTCGCGCTCGCCCGTCTGCGGGCTGGAATACTCGACGAAATCAAAACCGGCCAGCCCCGAGAAGCCGCCGGCCCTCAACCATTCCGCAAGTTTCCACGCCGCCGCCTTCATCTCCGGCAGCCGTTCCGCTTCCGACGGGTAGAGGTTCCCCTCGTGCACCATGGCGGCGTTCAGACGCTGGTCGCCAATGCTCACGCAGGATATCGTCCCGAGGCTCGGCGCGACGAACACCTGGATGTTGGGCGATGCGATGACATCGAACATGGGATCGACAAGATACGTGCGGTTGTCGCCTCTCCGGGCCATCGTGCGGAGCGGATTCTGGGTGCTCGCCGGGTTGTCCCCGACCACAAGCGTCGAGGAGCCCGAGGTCCCGCACGATCCCTTGACGATGACCCTTCCGGTCAGCCCGATGTGCCGCTCCACGGCCCTTTGCAGCGGGGAAGGATCGAGGGGGCGGCCCTCGCCCTCCGGCGCCAGTTCCACGACCTCCCCTGGAGCGAGCGGAATGCCGCGTTCCGCAGCCGCTGCTCGGACGACGTGCTTGTAGTATACGCGATGAACGACGTCGACATTGCCTCCAAGGACGTTCACTTTCCTTCCGCCTGCCGCCTCAATCGCCGCGGCCAGGCGGAACTCTCTCGGCGATGCGATGAAGGGGTTGAGCATCACTTCACGGGGGCTCGCGATGCGCTCGGCGATCTTCCCGATCGCAGCCGGACTGGACAGCAGCAGTCCCACGAGGTCACCGCCGGTTCCCGCGCCGTCACGCGGGGAGGCGGCAACGATGTTCTCAGGGTCGGGGCCGATGCCCATTTCGCGGAGGAATCGGACGAAGTCGCCGTCCACCGGCCGCAGGACGCACACGATATCGTGCGGCCTGGCCAGCAACAGCGCTCGCTCGCAATGCGTGCGCGTCCAGGGCAGGATCGAGGCGAGCGCTTCGCTGTTGGGGACTGACGCCACGTCGTGGACGAACACCTGAGTGACATCGGGGCCGCCGAAGGATGCGGTGACCCGGCCGGTATGGCCCGCGGGGCTGTCGTCTTCCGGGCGCGGCGTCGACATGGCGCGTGCGGGCCTCAAGGGCTTTCCTGTCCTTCTGTGGCTGCCGGCGGCTCGCGATCGTCTGGGTCCATAAGTGGGCGAAAGGCCTGGAACTTGCCCCCCGGTCCCGGTTCGATCCCGGGCACGAGGACAACGCGAAACTCCACGCCCGGTCCCAACGCCTGACGGACGGCTTCCGCGAGTCGCTGCCGTTCCTCCGCGGATGGCTCCGCAGCCGGCACGACGCGCAGGACAAACAGGTCCTTGCGTTCTT
>CAZXDF010000013.1:0-3507 GCA_964639345.1 uncultured candidatus Brocadiaceae bacterium
TGCTGGACCCGGCAGCTCCACAACGTTACCATCACTCATGGCGTATCCACCCCTTCCTTGTAAGGTGGGTGACCCGAACTGAATCACCCAGGATACGCCACCTTCCCCTCCTCGTCTAAACACAACTTTCGGTTATAACTCGCCGAGACCCGCCGGGAGCATTGTCTTGCTTGATAGTGGATCACTGCTGGTCAACAGTATGCTGGTCTTACGCGGCGCGCCATTGGCCTCCCAGCCCCAGAGCGGTTACAATCTCCGTCACAAGTGGCCGCCGCTCACAGAGCAGCCCACCGGTGGCGAATTGCCGGTATCGGCGCCGATCCATCTTTCCAGCGTTCTTGACAACGGACCTCATGGCAGAGAATCGGATGGGGGCGCCTCGCGGGTTGATCCGGCGGGAGGGGCGCTTATGTCGGTGCCGGGCACGGCCGGTGAACACGCATTCGGGAGGGCGTGCGAAATGGAAGGAATCACGCTGACGCTCCACCTGCGAAGCCGCAGACTCCGCAGGGACGAGAACGACCGCAACGTCTGGCGCACGGTCCGCCACACGCGTAAGGTTGCGGCGGCCCGCACGGCAATCATCGTCTGCGACATGTGGGACGCGCACTGGAGCCGCGCCGGGCGGGAGCGCGTCGATCAGATGGCGCCGCGCATGAACCAGGTGGTCCGGGCTGCCAGGGCGAGAGGCGTGCGGGTCATTCACGCCCCGTCCGACACGCTCGAATTCTATCGGGATACTCCCGCCCGGCGAAGGATCATCGCGGTGCCGCCCGTGACGCCACCCGAGCCGATCGAGCTCCCCGACCCTCCGCTGCCGATCGACGACTCGGACTGGGGCAGCGATACCAACCACGGTGACGAGACGCCCAACGACGTCGTGTGGACTCGCCAGCATTCCGCCATCGAGATCGACCAGGAGCGCGACGTCATCTCTGAAAACGGGGGCGAGATTTACAGCTACCTTGCGCGCAACGGGGTCGAGACCGTGGTGATAATGGGCGTCCATACGAGCGCATGTGTGCTGAACCGCTCGTTCGGCATCAAGCAGATGGTCCGCTGGGGCGTCGACATCGCCCTGGCGCGCGACCTGACGGACGCGATGTACAACCCGGCCCTTCCGCCCTACGTGAGCCATGCAGACGGCACGAGGCTGGTGGTCCATTATATCGAGAAGTTCTGGTGCCCGACTCTCTCCAGCCGCGACCTCGCCGGCGGCGAGACCTGATCACCCACGCCCATTCGGCGCCCGCCCGCAATGCATGTTACTCCAGCGCGACGTGAACGAGTTCAGCTATGTGAAGTGCCGGAATGAGGGCTATGACTTCTCCGTCGGCGACGCGGAAGGACACGTCTCGCTTCGCGCGCACGAGTCGCACTGACTTTACGCTGCGACCGCTCGGCAGGCGGAGACGCACTTCCACGTCGCGGACGGGCACATATTCCTGCCGCATCCTCAGGTCGGGTGCGTCCTGCGACCCGATCGGCGCCAGAAGCCACAGCAGCAGATCGCCGGCTGCCGAATGGCGCAAGAGGCCGTATACTCCGCGTGGCGCGGAAATGTGAAATGGTCTGGGCTGCTCGGAAAGGAAGTCCGTGATCGAGGCGAACAGCCGCCGAATCGATGCGACGCGACTCGCGGCGTAGTGGGCTTCAAGCGCTCCGGCGACGTAGATCGCCCTTCCCTTCCCGAACCTGTTGGCCACAATCGCGGGTCCCCGGACGGCCTCGTTGCCGAGGTCCCAACATTCGGCCAGCACCTCTGCCCGCCCTGTTGGCTTGACAGGAACAAGCCGTCCGTCGCCTTGCACGACGGCCCCTGGTCCGTATTCGCCAAGAGCCGGATGCGATGCCGTTATGCGGTAGTAGCACTCGGGCAGGCTGGGCAGGGGTTCGTCCAGCATTTCCACGCCCAACACATCCTTCAGGGCGCCGCCGTCGGTGCGCAGCTGTCCCGCTTCATCGTACAGGCCGGAGTCCCAGGTCGCCAGAACCGCGCCGCCTTGGCCGACCCATTCCCTGATCAGCCGGGCCTGGTCATCGGACATTCCCGAGGCCCCGCACAGCGCGATGGCGCTTTCATTGCCGAGGCGCTCCTCGCCCATCTCCGTTGTCGGGCATACGTCGAAATTGACGCGCGCATCCAGCATGGCAAGCCCCATACCCTCGCTGAACTCCCAGTTCCACGTCTTCCGGTCGGTGCGCCATAGCTGCAGGGCCTCCCACGAAGCCATGATCGTCACCCCTGGAGCGGGAAGGCTATCCTTCAGGAGCGCCTCGCAGTCGCGCATGAAGCCAAAGACTTCCCTGGCAGGTTCCGTGCTGCCTTCCCCGATGTCGAAATACAGGCGGTTGGCCATGCAGTACATCGGCGAGTTGCCGCACGCAAGGGTTGAGAACCCCTCCATCAGGATCTCTTGCTCATCCTCGAGATTGGTGTTGTGCACGGTGAAGTGGGTGTCGTGGACGGGATGGCCAACTGTGTAGCTGCCGACGTACATCTGCGCGAGCTTCCGCCCCGGGCGCGCCATGGTCGCGCCCATCAGTCCGGTCATGATTCGCTTGGAAAGGGACAGGCGCTGCTCCACCATGAAACCGTCCGGAATGCGGTACTGCGCCCGAAGCGCTTTGGGCAGCCATGTGGCTCCATTGTGACAGAGCATGAACTTGCCGGAACCGTGGATGATCTCGCGGAACGCCAGCAGGTCCTCTCTCGTGCACTGGTGCACCCAGGCCTGCCAGGCGTGTTGCGCTTCAATGCGCGATTCTTCGCTCTCGTCGTGGCGTGCCGGATCGAGCCGGTCCAGCGCGAGGCCGCTGACTTCCTGGAAGCGCTTTCGACAGCAATCGCAGAAGCACAGTTCGTGGTAGCAGCTCGGCGCGTCGAAATAGACGCCGTCGACGTCGTGTTCGCATAGTTCCTTCACAATGGTCCGCATGGCGGCGCGATAGGCGTCACCCAGGATACAGACCTTCTGCCTCAACCGGGACCCGTAGTGCCACCAGGTGCGGCACGGCTTGCCGTCCGGATCGCGGACCACCCAGTCCGCGAATTCGGCGCTTTCGGCAATCCAATCGACTTCGGCATGAGCATGACCGTAACCCGTGTAGCAATAATGGTGGATTCCGAGTTTGCGGCAGACCTCGCCCACTTCATTGATTAGGTCGCGGTCGCCGAGGTCCGGATGCACGCGAAAGGCTCGGCTGGGGTAGTAGGCCCAGTAGCCGACGGGCTGAAACCTCAGCGTGTCCGCTCCCAGGTCGGCCACTGCTTCGACGAGACGTTTCGCGTCGAAGCAGTCCAGCCTGGCGTAGGACGGCGGCGAGTATCCGTCGAAACATGCTGTTCGGCAGTAGCGCAGCCAGGAGGGTGCGGTGTAGTCTTCGGGGGCCGCCGCGTCACGTTTCCTGTCCATCGGGTTTCGTTCTCCTTCTTCCGTGCCAAACGCTACAACGTTATACTATGGACGGCGGTTGCGTGTGGCCTCAGGCGTGGCAAGAATGCTT
>CAZXDF010000014.1:0-35811 GCA_964639345.1 uncultured candidatus Brocadiaceae bacterium
GCAACTGATGGCGAAGTATGGCTCACTGGCCGCCCAGCTCTTCGTCCCAGCGCTTTCTCTGGCGCTCCTTGAGGGCGCGGCGGCTGGCGCGGCGCTTCTTCTTTACGATCTGCTCTTCGGGCCGGTCGACGTCGCTCTCGCGCGGGGCTTCCGGCGCTTCGATGGACTCCAGGATGCTCACGTAGCTCTCGTACCGCATGAGCGGAAGTTCGCCCCGCTCCAGCGCCGCCTTCACCGCGCAGCCGGGCTCGTGCGTGTGGGCGCAGTCGGGCAGCCGGCACTCGTGAGACAGGTCCCAGATCGCCGGGAAGAACTGCGCCACGTCCGAACGCTCGATGTCCCAGAGCGAGAACTCCCTGATGCCGGGTGTGTCGACCACGTAGCCGCCGCAGTCGAGCTTCAGCAGCGATACCCGCTCGGTGCAGTGTCGCCCCTTCCAGACCCCAACGTCGCCCGTCTTGAGCTCGAGGCCCGGCTGGAGGGCGTTCAGGAGCGAGGACTTCCCCACGCCGCTGTGCCCGGCGAACACCGTGCTCTTGCCTGCGAGCAGGGCCCGGAGGTCCTCAATGCCCGCGCCGGCGACCGCGCTGGTGAGCACTACCGGGAAGTCAAGGCCGCGGTAGAGTTCCGCGATGTCTTCGTACTCAGCGTGAGCTTCGGCGAGGTCGATCTTGTTGATGCAGATGGCCGGCTCCAGGCCGCCCGCATCCCCGGCGATGATGTAGCGGTCGATGATGCCGACGGTGAACGGCGGCTCGCGGACGGAGCAGACGATCAGGATCTGCTCGACGTTGGCGACTATGACGTGCTCTACGCGCCGGTCTTCCGCCCCGCCGCGCACGCGGGCGCGCGAGAGCCTGGTGCGGCGCGGCAGCACGCGGGTTACCACGCCCCGCGCGGGGCCGGTGCGGTCGAACTCCACGTCATCGCCCACGGTCAGGGGCTTGCTCTCGCCGGTGTCGCTGTCGATCAGCCGGCGCCGCGCATCGCACTCGTACGCCCCCTGCTGCGTGTCGACGGTGCACTTCACGGACGTGATGGTAACGACTTTGCCCTTCATGCCTCACGCCGTTAGAGGCGGACCATTCTCCAGAAAAGGAACTGCCTCGGAGGTCCTTGCAGGCCGACCGATCTAGCGCGGGCCGACCAGGCGGTGGACATCGCGCTCCCTCGCCTGGATGCGGCCCCAGCGCTGGAACACGGCCGCCACCGACCATATCGCCAGCAGCCCGATACCCGCCCCGCACCACACGCGCACCGTCATCTGCCAGATGGATTCTAGGTTGCCGACGGCCCAAAGGATGTTGATGGCGAAATCCGCCGCAAGCAGCGCCACAAGCAGAACCCCCGCCATGCGGTTGCCGAACGGGACGAGCAAGCCCAGCCCGGTCAGGGCCAGCCCGCCGACCACCAGACATGAGGCGGGAAGGGCCGCCGCCTGCTGGATTGCCATGGGGTTGCCGGACAGGGCGAAAAGCCCCCCGAGGCCACACACCAACCCGTAGATGGCGGCGACAGGAGCCCCGACTCTGGCCGCTGCAGGCGGGCGAAACCGTACGCGCGGAAGGTACCTGGAGTAATAACGTTTGTAGAGCAGGAGGAGTATTATCGCGACGACGACCATTATCCCCATCGCGAACACCACCTCGTATCGTGCGAGCACCCGGATGACGTCATCGCGATCGATCTCCGGCACGAGCTGGTCGCCCTTCTCCGGCGGGCGGATGGTCTGGGCCGCCGCAACACCCGCCGCTGCGACCTCGGTCGCCAGCCAGACGAGCGCCGCGCCCGACCCTGCCAGGCAGGAAGCTGAATGTCTTTTCATCGTGTCTACACGTCCTTTTTTCTTTTCACCATATACCGAGTGCCGCGCGCGCTGACCCGCTCACGCCCGCGGACCCCGCGACTCCGCCGGCCGCGCCAGAGCGGCGAAAAGGTCGTCCAGGGCCAGCGTGATGTTGGCATTGCCGCCGATGCGGTCTATGGCATCCAGGACCCTGTCTGTGCAGTCGATCAATAAGTCCGCCGAACACCGCGCAGCGAACGCTTCGAGGGGTTCTCTAAGGGCGGTGTTGAACAGTTCCACCTCGTCCCCCGCCACGGTGATGACGGCCGCATCGCGGTAGAGCAGGACGAGGCATTCCAGCAGTTCCTGGACGAGCGGCCTCGAAGGTCGACGCGATTCTTCGCCCCTGCCCGCCTGCTCGCAAAGCCGGTCCGTGAGCCGCATGACGCCCTCCGGCCCCAGCTCGAGGACGGCCTCGGCCAGCTCGCGGTTGAGGGCGGGCAGACCCATCTGGGCGAAAGCGCGGGCAAGCCCCGGGCTTCCCCAAGTCCTATGGGCCAGCCACCATGCGTCATCCTGCGACACGCCATCTCTGTTAAGGAATTCCCGCACCAAGGCCGCCGGCAGGCCGGCGAGCTTCACCACCTGGCAGCGGCTCACTATCGTCTCGGGCAGGTCCCACAGGCCGGCGGCGATCAGGATGAAGCACGCCCCGCCGGGCGGTTCTTCGAGGGTCTTCAGGAAGCAGTTGGCCGCCTCCGGAGTCATATTCTCGGCGTCGCGGATCACGAAGACGCGCCGCGCCGAGACGAGCGGCTTGAGGGCGGCCACGTCCTGAATGCCCGGGGCCTTTTCCGGTTTCTTGGGGTCCCGGCGGATCTGCTCCAGCTTGATCTTCTGGGCTCCCTCTTGCACGCCCACCTCTTCGTAGTCCGGATGCGTGCCCGCGGCCAGGGCCCGGCAGCTTTCGCACCGGTCGCACTTGCCGGCCTCGCCCTCCCGGCACAGGAGCGCGGCGGCCAGCTCGCGCGCAAGGTCCAGCCGCCCCACACCCGCCGGCCCGACGAGGAGGTAGGCGTGGCTGGTTCTGCCGCAGCGCAACGCCGCCTCGAGTCGCGCCACCGCACGCTCCTGACCGGGAATACGCGTCAGCGCCATCCGCCCGCGAGCCCTCCAGCTATCCTTCGATCACCACGATCCCCTGGCCGACCTTCACCTTCTCGCCCTCCTGGGCCAGCAACTCCTTCACGGTGCCCGCCACGGGGCTCGGCACCGTAAAGGCCGCCTTGTCCGTTATCATCTCCAGCAGGTCGGCCCCGGCTTCGACCCCTTCGCCGGGCGCCACGTACCAGAAAGAAACCTCCGCCTCGTTGGGAGCGTCATCGCCCAACGGAGGCAGTTCCACCCTGTGCTCCATCTGTTCCTCCTCGTGCCTGGTGCTTACTCAGATCGTCCTCGCGCCGCCAGCATCTCGGCCGTCATCCTGCCGGCCTGATAGCTGCTGCGCGCAAACGGCCGACTGGCCACGCCCTCGAAACCCATCTTGCGGGCGGCCTGCTCATAGCGCGCGAACTGGGTCGGCTGGATGAACTCCACGACCGGATGGTGCCGCGGCGAAGGCTGCAGGTACTGGCCCAGCGTCACCGCCGCGCACCCGACCCGGCGCAGGTCCGCCAGCACGCCCATTACCTCCTCCTGCGACTCGCCCAGCCCGAGCATCATGCCGCTCTTGCCGATCGGCCCGCCGGCCGCCACGCGCTCCAGCAGGCCGAGCGAGCGGGCGTAATCGGCTCCGGGCCGCACCTCGGCGTAGAGCCGGGGCACTGTCTCGACGTTATGATTGTATACTTCCGGCCCGGCCGATGCCACCCTGTCGATGTCCTCGGGGCGGCCCAGGAAGTCCGGCGTCAGCACCTCGACGGTGGAGCCGCAGCATTCGTGAACGGCCCGCACTGTGCGCGCGAACTGCTCGCTGCCGCCGTCGGGCAGGTCGTCGCGCGTCACGCTCGTGACCACCACGTGCCGCAGCCCCAGTCGGTGGGCGGCCTCTGCCACCCGCCCCGGCTCCTCGGGGTCGGGCGCTACGGGCGATCCCTTTTCCACGGCGCAGAACGTGCACCGGCGCGTGCACTGCCGGCCCAGTATCATAAACGTCGCCGTCCCGCGCGCGAAGCACTCGCACATGTTCGGGCAGTGGGCTTCCTGGCACACGGTGGCGAGGTCCAACTCGCGCAGGGTCCGCAGCACGGGCTCCGCCACGCCCCGGTCCCCGACCCTTTTCTTGATCCACGGGGGGAACTTCTTAGCGCTTGCCTTCATGCGATCCCCGCCTCCGCGCGAGCTTGCTGAACGATCCCTGCGAACCCGAACTCCTCGGCGAACAGCGCCGCCGCCCGCTCCGCGACCTGGGCGAACTCCGGCGCGCAACCCGCGGCCTCCCCCGAACGAAGAAGCTCCGCCATGGAGGTCATTCGCACGCCCTCCAGCCCGCACGGGACGATCAGCTCGAACAGTTCCAGGTCCGTGCTCACGTTCAGGGCCACGCCGTGGTAGGCGACCCAGCGCCGCACGGCGATGCCGATTGACGCGATCTTTCCGCCGCCCGCCCACACGCCGGTGCGCGACGCCTCGACGCCGGCCCGGATTCCATAGCCTTCCAACAGGCGGATCAGCCACGCCTCCAGCTCGCGCAGGTAGCGGTGCAGGTCGCTGCCCCGGGCCTTGAGGTCGATGACCGGATACGCGACGAGCTGGCCGGGCGCGTGCAGGGTCGCCTTGCCGCCCCGGTTGGTCCTTACCACCTCGATGCCCCCCCTGCGCAGCAGCTCGCCGTCGGCCAGGACCTGGGCCTCGCTGCCGGACCGGCCGATGGTGATGATCGCAGGATGCTCGACGAGGACGAGAAAATTCTCGCCGCCCTCGGAGACCAGCACGCGCTCGACCAGCCGCTTTTGCAGCGCGAAGGCCTCGTCGTACGCCATGCGCGCCGGGCCGATGACGGTCAGCATCCTCCGGGCCGGGCCGTTCATGTGCGCCTTCCGTTCCACATTATTGGACCCCGTGCAAGTAATGTCCGGGTCAGCCAGATCCACAGCGGGGTGCCACGGACCAAGCCGCCAGGCTTGTCCGTGCCTCACTATAAGCACTCTCGCCGGCGCAGGAGCACGGGCAAGGCTTCGCCTTCGCCCGTGGCACCCAGGAAGTTACTTATCCCGGTCGCAATCGTTCCCGTGGTTGCCCTGGCACTCGATTCCTGCCATGGCCGAGGACGACGACGAGAACGAGCGCGATTACGGTAGCGCGCACTCTCACCCCATCCAGTCGATCGGCATTCCGAGGATGCCTTCGGCGGCCTCGCGCATGCTCTCGGGCATGGTCGGGTGGGCGTGGATCGTCTCCGCAAGCTCCTCGGCCGTCATTTCCAGTTGCATGGCGAGGGCCGCCTCGGCTATGAGGTTGCTCGCCTCGGCGCTGGCAATCTGCACGCCGAGGACCTCGCCCGAATCGCCGTCGCAGACCAGCTTCACGAACCCTTCGGTCATGTCGCTCACGTGGGCCATTCCGAGCGCGCGCATCGGGAACTTCTTCACGGTCACATCGCCGACGGCCTCACGCGCCTCTTCTTCGGTCATGCCGACCACGCCGATCTGCGGGAACGTGAACGCGCAGGCCGGCACCACCCGGTAGCTCACCTCAGCGCTGATATTGCCGGTGGCGTGAGCGGCCGCCGCAAGGCCCTCGTGGCTCGCGACGTGGGCCAGAAGGATGCCGCCCGCGACGTCGCCGATGGCGTAGATGTGAGGCACGGAGGTTTGCATGTGCCCGTTGACCACGATCTCGCCGCGTTCGCCCGTCTTGATGCCGATCCCTTCGATGCCCAGCCCTTGCCACATGGGGCGCCGCCCGACGCATATCAGCGCCTTCTCGGCCTGTACCCGCTTGCCGCCGGAGAGCGAGGCCACCACGCCGCCGTCCCCTTTCTCGATCCCCTCGAGGGTCGTGCCGGTGAGCAGCTTGGCTCCGGCCTTCTTGAGCTCGCGCGTGACCTCGCGGCTGCAATCGGCATCCATCTCAGGCAGCAGGCGGTCCTTGAGTTCCACGACCGTCAGATCGACGCCGAAGGCCGAGAAGATGCTGGCGAACTCGCACCCGATGTAGCCGCCGCCCACGATTATCAGCGAGGCGGGAAGCTCCTTCAGACCGAGCGCGCCCCGGCTGCTGATGATGGCCTCTTCGTCGAACGGGGCCACGGGGAGTTCCATCGGCATCGACCCGGTCGCGATCATCACCTTCTCGGCTGTGACCGAAACCCTTTCGCTCCCGCCCCCGCCATCGACCGCAATCGTATGGGCGTCCTCGAAGGCTGCCGCGCCGCGGATGACCTCGACCTGGTTCGCGCCCAGCAGGGATTCGATGCCGCCGCGGAGCTTCTTCGTGACGGCATCGCGGCACTCGACGAGCCGCGCGTAATCCAGCTCCACGCCGCCCAGCCGCACGCCCAGCTCGCCCGCCTTCCGGGCCTCGCGCATGAAGCGCGCCGCGTGGACCAGGACCTTCGTCGGAATGCATCCGACGTTCGTGCAGACGCCGCCGAGGTGCTCCCTTTCCACGCAGGCCGCCCTGGCCCCGAGCTGCGAGGCGCGGATGGCGGCCGCGTAGCCGCCCGGGCCGCCGCCGATCACGACCACGTCATAGTCGTATGACTTCCCCATGAATGAGTCTTCCTCTCACCGATGCGAGGCTCCGGGCAAACCCCGTAATGCCAGTGTGCGCCCGGAACCCCTATTCTACACGGGCCGGGGGGCCAAGCGCCACACTGGACGGCCGCGTGCGCCACGTGCGAGGCTCATGCCGCAAGGTTCTCTGGGCCACCGGGATTTGGCCGCCGGCCGTTTCTCTGCTATGATTAGGTCTACGGAAGAAGCCTCATTTGTGTACACGACTCGAGATTCGGGAGGGGAAAGAATGAGCCAGACCGATGAGAACCTGAAAGCGGCATTCGCGGGTGAAAGCCAGGCCAACCGCAAGTATCTCGCCTTCAGCAAGAAGGCCGACGCGGACAAGCTCCCCGGAATAGCCAGGCTCTTTCGGGCCGCCGCGGCGGCGGAGACCATCCACGCCCACAACCACCTGGACGTGATGGGCGGGGTGAAGAGCACGAAGGAAAACCTGGAGGCGGCCGCCGCGGGCGAAGCGGCTGAGTTCGAGGAGATGTACCCGGAGTTCCTCGAGCAGGCCGAGAAGGACGGTGACAATGGCGCGCGCGAGTCCTTCGACTACGCCAACCAAGTGGAGGAGATCCACCACCGGCTCTACCAGGAGGCCGGCCGGACGCTCGCGGCAGGCGACGATCTGCCCGAGAACAAGATGAACGTCTGCCCGGTATGCGGCAATACTGTCGTTGGCGCGGCGCCCGAGAGCTGCCCGATTTGCAGCACGCCCAAGTCCCGTTTCATCCTGATCGAGTAGGCCCGCGCAGGCACAACGTGGCGCCGTCGGCCAGGGCTGCCCGGGGAGGGTGACGCCCCGACCGGGTTGGGGGATTCGTGATCCCATGCGAACTGCCGTCGTGATCGTGTGCCTTGCCGCCGTGCTGGCCGGCGCCGTGCGGTGCTGGGGCATCAGCGGCAAGAGCACGGTCGGTGAAGCCGCCGCCATCAGCTACCTCTGCGCCGCCGGCAACCAGGCGCAGTGGGAGAAGATCAAGCGTGGCGCGCCGCCGTTCGGCCGGTGGGTCGAGGCAAGGGAGTGGAAGGGCTTGCTGCGGACCGAGCGGCCCTTTATCTTCCGCACGATCTCGCGCTCACTCTCCAGTTACGACATCCACCCGCCGCTTTACTTCTGGCTGCTGAACGTGTGGGCGTGGCTGTGGGGCACGGGCCCGTGGACCGGCACGAGCCTCAACATCCTCTTCGCCATGGCTACGACGCTCCTCGTGTTCGGCCTTGCCCGGACGGTGCTGGGCGATCCCTTTGAGGCCGGCGTGGTGGCTTTCCTGTGGGCCCTGAGCCCGACCGTCCTGCGGGTGTCGTTTCAGGCGCGGCAGTACGACCTGCTGGCCCTCTGCACGGTGGCCTTCGTCTGGCAGGCGGTTCGGTACGCCGACGCCTCCCGGCGCCTGCGCTGGTGGGACCATGCCCTGCTGGCGACCGGCGCCGCAGCCGGCGCGCTGACGCACTACCATTTCGCGCTCGTGGTCGCGAGCGCCGTCGTCTACGTGTTCGCTCGCCTGGTCCGCAGCGACCGGCGGCGGCTTGCGGCGGCCCTATGCTGCATGGCGGGCGGTCTTCTGCTTTTTGCCGTGTTGCATCCGGGCTTCATCGAATCCGTCGGGCATATCGAGAAGCATAATGTCGCATGGAGCCTTGAGCAGTTCAACTTCAGGCTCGGGAAGAGCGCACGGGCGCTGGCCGCGTTCTTCGTCCTGGGGCGCAAGGCGCTGGCGATCCTGACGGCTCTGCTGGCGGCACTGGCGGTGTGTGCGGCGGTCTCCTGGCGCCGGAGCGGCAGGACTCTCCGGGCCTACCTGCGGGGTGTCGAGTGGCGCGGCGCGTCGGTGCTCTGGTTCTTCGCCTCCATCGCCGGCGCGGTGATCCTTCTCTACCTCATGTCCAAGAGCCCCAGGCACGCCATGGGGGCGAAGTACCTTGCCGCCGCGTGGCCGTTCCTCGCTTTCGTTCCCGTGCTCTTGCTGAGGCCCTGCGGCCCCCGGGCACGCAAGGCGCTGGGGATCGCCTGGTGCGGCGCGATGCTGCTGTTCGGCGTGATGCATGCCTACGACTGCATCGAGACCCTCAGCGGTCACCCAGACCCTATGGCGCACATCCGCGCCGCCCGGCGGATCGTCATCGACCACGTCCACCGCAGCAACCTGCCCCAGATCATCTGGCACATCCCGGACGATACGCTGATCTACGCAGCCACCCAGAAGCACATGCTCGAGCATCCCGCCGAGTGGCTGGGGCATCTCGACGGCCGGTGCATGTTCATTGGCTCCCTCAAGTACGGGAACCGCGAGGACGCGCGCGCGCAACTGCTGGGGCTGCTCCGGGAGGGGCACGAGGTCACGCATGTGAAGGGCGGCGTGTTCGGCATCGGTGACATCTTCCTGTTGGAGGACGCTCCGTGATACGGATCCCTGACTCCGGTCCCGGCATGAAGGCCGAGATGTCGGGCGGCGCGATCGAACTCGTGCAGGGGGACATTACCCTGCACGAGGTGGACGCGATCGTGAACGCCGCCAACAGCGGCCTTCGCGGCGGCGGCGGGGTGGACGGGGCGATTCATCGCGCCGGGGGGCCGGAGATCATGCGGGAGTGCCGCCGCATCGGCGGCTGCCCCACAGGGAGCGCGGTCATCACGGGCGCCGGGAGGCTGCCCGCGCGGCACGTCATTCACGCCGTGGGCCCCGTCTACCGGGGCGGCGCCTCCGGTGAGGGTGAACTGCTCGCCGGCGCCTACCGCGCCAGCCTCGGGCTCGTCGCTCAGCACGGCCTCAGATCGGTGGCCTTCCCCTCGATCAGCACGGGCGTCTACGGCTACCCGATACGGGACGCATCGCGTATCGCCCTTCGGACCGTCATCGATTACCTGCGAGACAACCCGGGCGTGCTCGACCTCGTGCGCTTCCTGCTCTTCAGCGCGGGAGACTACGAGGTCTACGCGGACGCCCTCCGCGAGCTGGCTCCGAACGAGGCGCCCCCGCCCTGAAGGCGCCCCGGTCATTCCCCGTCACCTTCTGTACCTTCGAAGGGGCAGGAAGGCGTGGACCTGCCTCCGGTATTCCGTAAACTCCTGCCCGCACCTTTCGGCCATCAGCCTGTCTTCCCGAACGGCCACGGCCGCAAGAAAAACTCCCGCGTAGGCCTCGCTTGCGAGCGCAATCGTGGTCAGGCGCCACGGCGCGTGGGGGATCACGGTGGCCAGGATGCCCAGGCCGAACATGTAGATGCCCACGTAGAGCGGGTGTCGAACGAAGGCGTAAGCTCCCCTCGTGATGACCTTCGGCGTGTCCGCGCGGTACCCCGCCCAGGTGTGCTGCGCGCCGAGGTCGCTCTTGGCTCTTACCACTATGAGCGTGCCCAGGCCGGACAGGCCGAGGGCGACGAGGTCGAAGGCGAGAAGCCCGTCGAGCAGGAGCAGCGTGTAGGCGTGCACGGCTATGGGCAGAAGATAGCAGGCCTTGATGCTCAGGATGAACCGCTCGTCTATGAGCGGGGCCATCCGGCCCTTGTTTCTGAAGTCCGAAATGAAGGCCACGTAGGTGAGCACGACCGCGAACTGGACGGTCTTGAACGCGATGAGCGGAGTCACGGGTCTTTTCGCTCCTGCGTCAGAGTACGGCGACCGGCTGGAGCACGCGCGCGCGAGCGAGCGCCCGGCGGCGGCGCTCGCCGGTGAGGCCCGCGTTGAGGGCCGCAACGTAAGCCCCGTAGGCCTCGGCCCGCTTGCCGGTGCGGTCGTAGCATTCCGCCAGGACGTAGAGCAGATCAGGATCGTCCGGGGCGGCCTGTGCGGCCTTCTCGAGGGGAGGGATGGCCTCGGCGTACTTCTGCTGGCTGTAGCGGGACAGGCCCAGGCCGTACTGAGCCAGGGGGCTGATGGGAAAGCCGTGGGCGGCCGTGGCGAACTGTCGCTCGGCCTCGGCGAACTCGTCCCGCTCATACGCCACCTGCCCCAGCCCGATGTTTGCTGGCACATGCCGGCGGTCGATGCGCAGGGCCTGCCGGTAGGCCGCCTCGGCCTCTGCCAGACGGTCGAGCCCAAGGAGCGCGTCACCCCTGAGCCTGTGGAACTGAGCCTGGTCGGCGCGCATCCCGATGGCCTCCTCGGCGGCGCGGAGCGCATCGTCGTAATTGCGCTCGGCCAGCCCCTTGTTCCCACGGTCATAGGGCTCGAAGGCCTCGTTGACCTCGCGGAGGCCCATCATGCGGCGATTCCAGCGCCCGGCGTAGATGCCGTCCCCCTGGATGAGCCCGCTAGTGAGGAGCCGCTTCTCGTCGATGACCGATTGGATCTCGGCCAGCCGCTCGTTCAGCGGCGGGTGGGTGGAGAGGTACCTGCTCAGGACGGTTTCCTTGCGGCCGGCGAGGCGGCTGAGCAGACGCTGCATGGACAGCGCCTCGCGGGGGTCCCAACCCGACAGGGCCATGTAGTAGGTGCCGACGCGGTCGGCCTGGTACTCCATCTCGCGGCTGTAGGACAGGTTCAGCAGGGCCACGCCCGCCTGGCCCAGCACGAGGGCGTTCCGGCCGCCCTCGCCCAGCGCCGCCCCCGTCACGCCCAGCCCCAGGGACATCAGCGTCTGCCGGGTCATCTGCTTGGCCGTATGGCCGGCGGCCACGTGCCCGAGCTCGTGCGCCATGACGGCGGCGAACTGGGCCTCGTTCTCGATACCGGAAACGAAGCCGCGCGTTGCGTAGACGTGCCCCGGGATGGCAAAGGCGTTGACGACCGAGGAGTTCACCAGCGTGAAGTCCGTCCGCATTCCCGGCCGGTGGGTGTTGGCGTACAGGCGCATCACGATCGCGCCGAGGTAGCGTTTGAGATCGGGGTCCAGGCACTCCCCGTCATACATGAAGATTATGCTCGGGTGATAGCCGTCGCCCATCCCGAGTTCCTGGTCCGGGGAGATGAGCATCAGGTCCGTGCCGCCGGTGACGGGATTGGTGCGGCATCCCGAAACGGGAAGCAGAGCGCCCGCGCAAAGCAGGGCGCACCAGAAGGCAGCCACCCGCCCAGCTGTCTTAGCGGTGTCTTTCATCCCGGCTCCTGAGTTGGGCGCGGATCAGCGCGTGCGAACGCGCACGTAGTCCGGCCGGCCGGCATCGGGATCGGCGTAGTTGAGGTTGCGCTCCAACTGCTCCAGTCGCGGCTGCCCCTGCCGCGGCTGAAGGTCCACGATGTTCCGCGACATCGGGCAGCCCGCCGACAGCAACCCCGCCAGCAGCGCCGCAGCCGCAATGAATACCTTACGCATATCTATCCTCCGTCCCGGGCCGCCATTGCATCAGCCGGCCGCGCGACAAGGGGAGGGCAATCACTCCCCGCCCTCATCCTCGCCTTTCCCGTCCTTCGACCCGAAGATGCCGCCCAGCGTGTCCTTCAGCGTCCCTTCAGCCCCTTCCAGCGCACCCTTTCCCGCCTCCAGGAGGTCCTTGCCTGACTCAAGCGCTTCCTTGCCGCCCTCGATGTCGCCCTTCATGAGCGCGGAGGCCAGCTCACCCGGCAGCTCCCCGAGCGCCTTCAGATCGGAGGCCTTGGCCACGGCGGCGAACACCTCCTTGCGGAGCGATTCGACCACCTGCACCAGCACATTCCTCACCGTCACTCCCGTGCCCTCGGCGGTGCGGATGTCCTTTATCTCCACCGTGGGCAGGGGGACGCTGACGGGCATCCCCTCGATCTTGATCCTGCCGTTCGTAAACACCAGCCGGTCCAGGCGGATGTTCTTCGACAACTCTTCCTTCTCTTCCTCGGACGGCTCGCCCTTCAGGCCTTCCATGATGACGTCCCAGTTGATGCGCCCGCCGGACATTTCGATCGTGATCTCCGCGCCATCGATCACGACTTCGCGCACCACTATCTCGTCGCCCAGCAAGGAAGCCAGCTTGACCTCCACATGACCGTGGCCGAGGCGGAATATCTCCTCGGCCTTGAAACCATCCGGGCTGCCCAGCACGAGCCCGTCAAGCCCGAACGAGCCGTCGGTCACGGATACAGACGCCTTCTCCAGCGTCGTCGGCACACCGAGCACCATGTTCCCGCCGGTCTCCACGGCGGCCTTGGCGGCGCGGTTCAGATTCAGGAGCAGGATGACCGCGCCGATGCACAACAGCGCCACTACCACCAAGAGCAGCTTGACAAGCTTCTTCATGGGCGCGGCCCCCGCCAAGAGAAGTTCCCGGATCGGTCCGAATGCCGCCGCCGGCCGGTGGCGTGCCGGCGCGGCGGATCGGCGTCACTGACCCCCAATATACCGCCTGCCCCCCGGCGACCGCAAGACATCCGTGCGGGACCAGTTGCTTTCATGCACGCAGCTATGTTCTCCCCCATGCGAGTCCCCACTGCCGAGCGCGGCGTCAGCATCGTCTGCCGCGGTCTCACTCACTTGACTTGCCGCTCGATCTGAGGGACAATGAAACACTTTGCGTGCTTTGCCGGGCAATCGTCTCTTTTCAACCGCGTTGTGCCTAATAGGTTTCCAGCCAATGGGTAAGAAGCAGCTCCAGATACGATGGCACGGGCGCGGGGGCCAGGGCGCCAAGACCGCTGCGGGCATGGTGGCCGAGGTGGCCGTGGGGGCCGGCCGACACGCGCAGGGAGCGCCCGAATACGGCGCCGAACGCGAAGGTGCGCCCATCAAGGCTTACACGCGCATCAGCGAAAGACCCATCCGGGTCCATGACGCCATCTACTATCCGAACGTGGTCGTCGTGCTGGACGAGACCCTCCTAGACACCGAGAGCGTGGCCGAGGGCCTGGCCGAGGGCGGCATCCTGCTGGTCAACACCAACGCCTCGCCCGCCGAAGTTCGCCAGAAGCTCGGCCTGGACGGCCGAACGGTGTGCACCATCGACGCTACCGACATTGCCCTGGAGGAGATCGGGCGGCCGATTCCGAACACGGTCATGGTGGGCGCGCTGCTGAAGGTGACCGGGGCGGTGGCCGTCGAGGACATCGAGAAGGCGATCCACAAGAAGTTCGACAAGAAACTGAGCGCCGGGATGCTCGAGGGCAACATCCGGGCCGTCGGGCGCGCGGCTAAGGAGGTGCAGACCGACGGTGGCTAAGAAGCTGATGAAGAAGGGCGAGATGGTCCCCGGCGCGGTAGTACCGGGTGGGAGCATGGCGGGCCTGCACACGGGTTCCTGGCGCACCTACGCGCCGAGGACCGACTTCGAGAAGTGCACCCACTGCCTGTTGTGCTGGATATATTGCCCGGACAGCGCGATCGAGGTCAAGGGCGGCAAGAAGCTCGGGACCAACTTCCAGTACTGCAAGGGCTGCGGTATCTGCGCCAAGGAATGCCCCGCCGACGCCATCGAGATACAGCTCGAAAGCGAGATGGCCGACCGGGAAAAGGAAGACGAGCAGCCCCGGGAAAGGAAGGATTGACCCAATGGGCGAAAGAGTGGCGTTGACCGGCAACGACTCGGCGGCCTATGCGCTGAAGCAGATCAACCCGGACGTCGTGGCTGCCTATCCGATCACCCCGCAGACGGAGATGATGCACAAGTTCGCCGAATACGTGGCCGACGGGGAGGTCGTCACCGAGTTCGTGCGGGTCGAGAGCGAGCACAGCGCGATGAGCGCGGTGGTCGGCGCGTCGCTGGCCGGGGCGCGCTGCTGCACCGCCACCAGCTCGGCCGGGCTGGCGCTGATGTGGGAAGTGCTCTACATCGCGGCAAGCTGCCGCTGCCCCATCATCATGCCCGTCGTCAACCGGGCGCTGAGCGCCCCGATCAACATCCACTGCGACCACAGCGACACGATGGGCGCGCGCGACGCGGGCTGGATTCAGCTCTACTCCGAGAACTGCCAGGAGGCCTACGACAACGTGCTCCAGGCCGTCCGCATCGCCGAGCACGCCGACGTCCGGCTGCCCGTCATGGTCACCCTCGACGGCTTCATCCTCAGCCACACCCTCGAGGGCCTCGAGGTGAACGATACCGAGGTCGCGAGGGACTTCATCGGCGAGTTCAAGCCAGAGCGCAGCCTCCTCGAGGTGGACGCGCCGGAGACCTTCGGCGCCTTCGCGCTCCAGAACTACTACTTCGAGTTCAAGAAGCAGCAGGTCGACGCTATGGAGAACGCCCGCGGCGTTATCGCCGAGATCGGCGCCGAGTACAGGCAGCTGACCGGCCGCGCCTACGGGCACCTCGACCCATATCGGTGCAAGGACGCCGAGGTCATCATCGTGGGCCTGGGATCGACG
The DNA here is from genome assembly GCA_964639345.1 of uncultured candidatus Brocadiaceae bacterium. GTDB lineage: Bacteria > Planctomycetota > Brocadiia > SM23-32 > SM23-32 > CAZHPE01. The sequence continues at coordinate 14,724 of CAZXDF010000014.1, forward strand.
ATGGGCACGGCCAAGGAGGCCGCCGATCAGGCGCGCGAGGAAGACGGCATCAAGGCCGGCGTCCTGAAGGTGCGCACCTTCAGGCCGTTCCCGGGCGAGGAGATACGCAAGGCGCTTGGCCAGGCCGCGACGATCGGCGTGATGGACCGGGCGATTTCGTTCGGCCTGGGCGGGCCGCTTTATCATGAGGTGCGCTCGGCCTGCCGCGGCGCGTCCAGCCCGATGCTCAATTTCATCTACGGCCTGGGCGGGCGCGACCTGAGGCTGGAGGACGTGAGGGAAGTCTTCCGGACCCTCGCCAAGGCCGAAGACTGCGGCGTCGAATACATCGGGCTGAGGGAATAGACAACTACACGCCCGCGCAAGGCTGACACACAAGACGGCACGTTGGGAGAACGCGAATGCCGACGACGAAACTCAAAGAATTGGGCGACTTCCCCGAACTGCTTTCGGGAGGTCACGCTGCCTGCCCCGGTTGCGCGGGGCCGATCATCCTGCGGCAGGCCCTGCTGGCCGCGCAGCAGGACGGCGCCAGTGTCGTCGTCAGCATCGCCACCGGCTGCATGGAGGTCAGCACCACCCTGTACCCCAACTCCGCCTGGCGCGTCCCCCTGGTCCACAGCGCCTTCGAGAACGCCGCCGCCACCATCAGCGGCGCAGAGGCCGCATACCGCAGCCTCAAGAGGCAGGGCAAGGTCAAGGACGACATCCGTTTCATCGCCTTCGGAGGGGACGGCGGCACCTACGACATCGGCCTCCAGTCGCTGTCGGGAGCGCTCGAACGCGGCCACAACTTCACCTACATCTGCTACGACAACGAAGCCTACATGAACACCGGCATTCAGCGTTCTGGCGCCACCCCGAAGGGCGCGTTCACCACGACCGCTCCGGCCGGCAAGGTGAGCTCCGGCAAGACGCAGGTCAAGAAGGACCTGACGGCCATCGTCGCCGCCCACGGCATACCGTACGTGGCGCAGGCAGCCCCGCATCGCACCCGCGACCTGATGCAAAAGGTCCAGAAGGCCGTCGCCATCGAAGGCCCGTGTTTCCTCAACATCCTCGCGCCCTGCCCGCGCGGGTGGCGCTACGAGCCCGCGGACACGATCCAGCTATGCAAGTTCGCCGCCGACATCTGCCTGTGGCCGCTGTATGAGATCGAGGACGGCAAGCTCAAGATCAACTACAAGCCGCGCGAGAAAAAGCCCGTCGAAGAGTGGCTCAAGGGGCAGGGCCGCTTCAAGCACCTATTCAGCCCCAAGAACGAGCACCTCGTCGCCGAAATCCAGGCCGATATCGACCGCAGATGGGAAGCACTCCTCAAGCGCGAGGAAGACGACAAGAGCTAGCGCTCCGTCAACCTTGCTTTGACGGGTGCAACGGCCACACCTCCATGGGTAGCGCCGCCGTCTCGGCGGCGACGGAGGCGAGACGCCTCCGCTACCCTGGGTGAGTGGAAGTCCTCGACCGGTCATGCCCGACTTGACAGAGCAATAGTCGCACTTGAACGCCGGGTAAACGGGCGCCCGGAGGAAGCGTCGAGCGTTTCTATATGCCCGGGGCAACGCAGTAGGGGGGCTTATCATGTTCTTCGTCCTGACCGATGAGAAGGGGGATTGGCGGAGATGATGCGACATGGATGGCTCTTTCTGGTCTTGCCTGTTGCCGTCGCCGCACTGGGCGGATGCTCCGTGACAGGCTTGGAGCGGAGCGCCTCGGCAGGTTATGGTGCTCCTGCGGGCGAAGCAGAACCGGGTGAGACGGAACTTCGCGTGTGGAAACCCAGCAAGAGTGTCAAGGTGATTCTGACCCCCTCGGAGCGTGAGAGCCAACCGGGTGGGATCCAGTGGATTGGAACGGAAGGCAGCACGTTATTGAGAACCTGGAGTATCACGAGGTTCTTCGGTAGGCCCTGCCTGCTCGGCTCTTATCCCGACCAGTTAGTTGTGTTGCCGTATCTTGTGGGCGGGGGAACGGGAGCCGCCGAGTATGACTGGGTCGTCATATCTAGACTGGATGGCAAGCCGGCCTTGCGGGAGATGGGGCTTTGGAGGTATTGGTCTGTCTCCAAGGACTCGTACGAGTTTAGACTGTCGCCTGCCTTAGCGGCTGTCGGCGCGGAGGTTCGCCAGACCGCTATCGAGTTTCTATACGTGGCGAGGCATGAGGGAGAGGCTGACATAATAGAGGGTACCCTCCTGCTGTGCTGCCCCAACGCCGAGGGAGCTTCTTGGCGGCTGTGTCCGCTGAGGCTGGAAGATGCATTGTCCTGTGTTGCGCTATTGGACTGCCGTCTTGATGCCGCCCGACATTGGGCCTCGGGAATCCTTGCAGTAATGGCACCCGATGAGACTGCAGCGCATCTCGAAACTGAACCCAATTCGTCCGAAAAAGTAGAGAGAGCGCAGGCGCTCAGGCGTGCTTTGACCCGTTGGTACGCGGAGAAAGACCTTCGAGCGCGAAGCGGGCGTCGAGGGCCATGACGCCCTGGCCGCGCGGGAAGACGAGCAGAGGGTTAAGGTCGCATTCGGTGAGCTGCGGAAAACGGGCGGCAAGGTAACTCACGCGCAGTATGCAGTCCGCCAGGGCGTCCAGGTCGCCGGGCTCCCGCCCGCGGAAGCCCTTGAGCATGTCGCTACCCTTGATCTCGTCGATCATCTCCCGCGCATCCTCGGCCGTCAGGGGCGCCACGCGGAACGCCACGTCCTTCAGGAGCTCCACGTATATCCCTCCGAGCCCGAACATGACGAGCGGCCCGAACTGCGGGTCGCGGCTCATGCCCACAATCACCTCGGTGCCGCCCGTGACCATCTGCTGCACCAGCACGCCGTCGATCGCCGCGTCCGCCTTGTAGGCCCGCGCGCCTTCCATGATCTCGTCGTAGGCGGCCCGCACCTGCGTCTCGTCCGCCAGCCCCACCTTCACGCCCCCGGCGTCGGACTTGTGTAGGATGTCGTCGGAGGAGACCTTCATCACCACCGGATATCCGATCTGCGCGGCGGCCCGCACGGCAGCGTCCGCGCCCTCGGCCAGCACGCTCTCCGGCAGGGGCAGCCCGCACGCCTCCACAAGGCGGCCGGCGTGACGCTCACCGATGGTCGTCATGCCTCTCTCGGCCGCCTCGCCGAGCACCTGCTCGATCGCCGCCTCGTCGAACTCGAAAGCGGGCGGCTCCTGGGGCGTGGCCTCGGTCCACGTGCGAAAGCGATACATGGCGTCCAGGGCCGTGACGGCGCGCTCGGGGTGGATGTAGTTGGGCACTGACATGCGGTCGAGGATCTCGCACCCTTCCCCCGTGCTCAGGCTGCCCATGAAACAGGCGAGGACGGGCTTCTCGGTGCCGGCTGCCAGCTCTCCTATCGCCTCAGCCGTTGTCTCGACCTCGGTGGTGGTCTGGGGGGTGAGGATCACGAGGAGCGCGTCCACGTTCTCATCCCCTATGGCAGCCTCGATCGCCACGCGATACATGGCCGCTTTGGCGTCCCCGAGCACGTCGATGGGGTTGTGGATGTTGGCGGCGGGTGGAAGCCTGGAGGCGAGGTATGATTCGGTTTTCTCGGCGAGCGCGGCCATCGTCAGGGCACACGACTCGATGGCGTCCGTGGTGAGGATGCCCGGCCCGCCGGCGTTGGTCACGATGGCGACGCGGTTGCCCTTCGGCGGCCCCTGGCGGGAGAAGCCAAGGGCGAAATCGAAGAAGGTGGTCACGTTGCGGGCCCTGACGACGCCGCACTGCGCGAAGGCGGCCTCGTAGGCCACGTCGGCCCCGGCGAGGCTGCCGGTCTGGCTGGATGCGGCGCGCGCGCCCGCAGCGGTGCGGCCGGATTTCAGCACGACCACCGGTTTCTTCTTCGTCACGCGGCCGGCGGCCGACATGAACTTCGCCCCGTCGCTGATGCTCTCCACGTAGCCCAGGATGACCTCCGTGCTCTCGTCCTCGCCCAGGGCCTTGATCAGGTCGCTCTCGTCCACGTCCGCCTTGTTGCCGTAGCTGACGAAGCGCGATATGCCGACGTTCTCGCCGGCGAACACGTCCAGTACCGCGGTGCCGACCGCGCCGGACTGACTGAAGAACGACACGTTGCCCGCCGGCGGCATTGTGGCGCTGAAGGAGGCGTTGAGGCCGGTCGACGGGCTGATCACGCCCAGGCAGTTGGGGCCGATGCAGCGCACGCCGTGCTCGGCGCAGCGGCGCCTAAGCTCGGCCTGAAGCCGGGCGCCTTCCTCGCCCGCTTCCTGAAACCCGGCGGAGATGACGATCACGCTGCTGCACCCCACAGCCGCGCACTGGCCGATCACGTCCGGCACGAACTTCGACGGGATCGCGATTACGGCCAGGTCGATACCCTTGCCGATGGCCTTCAGGTCGGCGTAGCACTTCAGCCCGAGCACCTCGTCGGCTTTCGGGTTCACCGGGTAGATCGGTCCCTCGAAACCGGCGTCGATGAGATTCTTGAGCGTGTCATGCCCCACCTTTCCGGGCGTGCGACTCGCGCCGACGACCGCAATGGAAGACGGTTGGAAGAAGTGCTCGAGCATGTCGGTCAGGCTCCTGGATGGAAGTGCAGCGCACCGGCATTATGCCGCGGCATCATGCCCCCCGGCCGCATGGGCCGGGCGCCCGCTTCGGAACGCGTATACTATCACTGCCGCCTCGGGGCCGGCAAATGCCTTCTGTGCAAATGAAGAAGCCCGAATGTCGAACAGGCCCGTGGCCAACCAACAGCCACGACGCGGCCCACGGAATGCACGGAAAAGCACCGAAGTGAGGAGAACGGCAAGAACGTCGAAGAGATCCAAAGAGGCGGGACAAAACACAACAGCCCTTTGCATGTCCCTTCCGTGTCTTCCGTGTATTCCGTGGTCAACGTCTCTCTCCGCGTCACCTTGCGCCCGCTCGCGGGGGCTGCTACACTGCCTGTGAGGGCAGTTTCCGGCGGTGCGTTTGGGAGGAGTGCTATGAGCGATGGCCCCATTCGTGAGGGCCGATCAGCGACCGTTGCGGGCGAGGTGCCGGTGCTTTCCATCAGCGGCAGGACCGTGCCTGAGGCATGGGAGAAGGCCCTGCTGGCCGTGCATGAGCGCGGCATAGAGGTCCGCACGGAGTATGACAAGGACGGGGACCCGCCCAGCCTCGACGCGACCGTTGTGGTGGAAGTGCGCGAGCCCCTGGGCGAACCCCGCATCCACAAAAACCTGCCCTGCGGGCCGGTCGAACTGGAGGTTTACCGCCAGGAAGTCGTCGGCGGCATCCACGACCATTGGATCAGCCCGCGCGAGGGCAAATGGACCTATACCTACCACCAGCGGCTGTTCGCTTACCGGCCGCTGGAAGACCTGGAGAACCCTGAAAAGGGGCCGCAGTTCCCGCCGATTGACCAGGTGGATTACATGGTCCAGAAGCTGGCGGCGGCCCCCCATACCCGCCGCGCGCAGGCGATAACATGGATCCCGCACTGCGACCCCCCCACCGACCACCCGCCATGTCTCCAGAGGATGTGGGCCCGCCTCCTGCCCGTCGATGGGGAAGGCTACCGCCTGAACCTGAACACGCACTGGCGCTCGCGGGACCTGCTGCTCGCCTGGTTCATGAACGTCTATGCCCTCACCGACCTGCAGCGCCTGATGGCCGAGCGGCTCGAGAAGATGCTCGGGGAGCCCGTCCGCTGCGGGCGCTACGTTGACGTTTCGGACTCCCTGCACATCTACGGCAGCTACCGGGACGAGGAGTTGGCGGCCGAGATCGAGAAGATGAAGGACTCCCCCTGGGCCGAGCGGGCCTGGGACAGTGCGCTGCTGGAACCCATGTTCGAGGAGGCCCGGCAGAACCTCGCCCGCGACCCGGATCACTACGCCCGGGGCGGAGAGTAAACCCCCGCGCACTCACCCGTCGGCCCGAGCCCCAACGATCTCCAGCACCTCGCGCAGGTCCTCGATCATGTAATCGGGCTGCGGGAGGTCCTCGGCGGGCTCATCCCCTTCCGCGCGCAGCCACGCCACCGGCATGCCGGCCCTCGATGCCCCGACCACGTCGGTGATCAGGCTGTCGCCGACGTAGAGCGTCTCCGAAGCGGCGGTGCCGGCCAGCTCCATGGCCCGCTCAAAGAGGCGGGCGTCGGGCTTGCTGTAGCCCTCTGCGCCGCCGATAACGCAGTGGTCCACCAGGTCCGCCAGCCCCAGGGCTCCGATGGCCTGGCGGCGCAGCAACGGGATGCCGTTGGTGATGACGCCCAGCTTCAGCTCCATGGTCCTCAGTCGCCGCAGCAGCTCCGGCACGCCCTCCCGAACGAACGAAAGCATGGTCATCCGCAGCGCCCTGTTGAAGGTGGCCTCCAGCTCGCGCGCGAGGCCGTCATCGTGAATCCCGTAGCCTTCCAGGAGCATCTCGAACCGCCGGCGACGGCCCACCGCCACGCGGCGCGCCAGCCCCGCCTCCACTACCTGGCCCAGCAGGGCGGCGTTGAACCTCAGGGCCAAGTCCGCGGGCTCTTCATCGGGCAGTATGGGCTCCAGCCTTTCGACGACCACGTCCATGGCCTGGCCGGCGCACGCAGCACTGTCCCACAGCGTGCCGTCCAGGTCGAAGAACACGGCCTTGAATTTCGACATGCCTCACCGCCCCTGCCCTGCGGGTCGCTCAGCGCCGTTCGCTTGCCGGCTAGATTGTAGCGATGCCCGGGCCGGAAAGCCAGCGGTGGGTTGACCGGGGCGTTGATTTAGGCGCTATTGCAGAACCCGCGCCGTCGGCCCGAGGCCGAGCGAGAGCGTTGAGGACAAGGAGGCCGAAGCAGGCGATTCAAAGGCCAGAATCGCCGATGCAGGCCGACACAGGCTTTCGGCGCTCACAGCCGGCCGAAGCCAGGATGGGGTTTTGCAGCAGCGCCTGGGGACGGCGGGCCGTCGGCGGCCCGGTGAGGCTGCGTCCCCGAAAGCCGCTTTCGCACGAAGCGGGTTTACAGGCGGTGCGCGGAGCGCGTATAATAGGTGCGATTCACCCGCATGAATCCGACGGTGCATCGATGGAGGTAGCCAAGAATGCTCGCGGTTTTCGGTTTGGGACATTGGGAATTGATAATCGTCCTGGTGATTCTCCTGCTTCTGTTCGGCAGGCGGCTGCCGGAGGTGATGCGCTCGATGGGCCGTGGCGCCAAGGAGTTCAAGAAGGGCCTGCAAGATGACCTGGACGAGGACGTCGAAGCGACCAAGGGCCCTAAGGACGACGCGGACGAAGGGGCCTCCGGACAAGCGGGCTAGGTTCTGTCTGAGAAGTCCGTCGTCGGCCCGAGAGCGAGCGAGACCACGCGGTTCGCGGAGCCCGCAGCAGGCATATCTTTAGATACGCCGATACAGGGCGACAATGAAACGCGCCGGTCGCAGCCGGTCGAAGCCCGATCGGGTTTCTCAGACAGAGCCTGACCGGGGCGTCCGGTCGACCCATCCTGATTCGGCTTGGGGGCTGGTGTGTGTTCTCCCGCCGAGCCGACCCATGGAGAGCGCCCCCATGAGCCTGCGAATCTGGAGGACGTCCCAGCCCGATTTCCCGGCGCTGCTCGATGATTTCGAGGGCCGACGCAGGGTGGCGCAAGGCTTCGATGCCGACGTGCGGAGGCGGGTCGAGAAGATACTCGAGGCCGTTCGCACCCGGGGCGACGAGGCGGTGCTTGAGTTCACGGAACGCTTCGACGGCTGCCGCCTGGAGCCGGAGACCATGCGCGTCGGGCCGGAAGAGGTGGAAGAGGCCCTGGCGAGCATCCCCGGGGCGCTCCTCGATGCGCTCAAGTACGCCGCCGAGCGTATCCGCACCTTTCAGGAATCCATCCTCCTGCGCGACCCCGCGCCCATTGAAACCGGGGGAAGGAGCCTGGGCATCCGATACCGCCCCGTGGACTCGGCGGGGTTGTGCGTGCCGGGCTTCACGGCGTCCCTGGCCTCCAGCGTGCTGATGAACGCCGTGCCCGCGGCCGTAGCCGGTGTGGGGCGCATCGTGATGATCACGCCGCCGAGCCCCTGCAGGGGGCCGCGCCCCTTCCCTTCCGTCTCGCCCGACCGCCTGGCCGCCGCGCACGTGGCGGGCGTGGGCGAGATCTACCGGGTTTTCGGCGGCCAGGGCGTCGCGGCCCTCGCCTTCGGCACCGAGACCATCCCGGCGGTCGACTTCATCGCGGGGCCCGGCAACGTCTACGTGCAGTCGGCCAAGAAGGCCGTCTTCGGCGTAGTGGGCGTGGACATGATTGCCGGGCATAGCGAGGTGCTGGTGCTCGCGGATTCCAGCGCCAAACCCCAGTGGGTGGCCGCCGAGCTCATCAGCCAGAGCGAGCACAATGAGGGCAGCGCGACGCTGCTCACCGATGATGAGCAACTAGCCGGGGCCACAGCGCAATGCGTCGACGAGCAGCTCGCCGCCCACAGCGGGGCGCGGGAGGCGCGCGATCATCTGGAACGCTCCGGCCTGGCCGTCGTGGCGGGGTCGATGGACGAGTGCGTGGAACTCGCCAATCGCCTCGCGCCGGAGCACCTGGTAATCATGACACGGGAGCCCGAGGCCCTCAGCGAGGGCATAAGGCACGCGGGGGCCATCTTCCTGGGTGACCGGACCCCCGTGGCCGTCGGCGACTACCTCGCCGGTCCCAGCCATTGCCTGCCGACCGGCACCACGGCGCGTTTCAGCAGCGGCCTGACGGCCAACACGTTCCTGAAATCCACCAGCCTGGTGCGCTACGACCGCAAGGCGCTCGCCGAGGACGCAGCAAGCCTCGAGGTCATCGCCGAAGCCGAGGGCCTTGAGGCGCATGCGCGGTCGGTCAGGTTTAGGCTGGAGGGGTGAACATCCGACGAGTAACCGGGAGAGGCTGATTCCGTACGTAAGAAGGGCTGAAAAGATTGGAGGGCGGGATCCTTCAATCCAATCCCACCTGTCAGACTCAGATCCGCTTCCAACCTCTTCAGCCCGACAACCAGTTTACCACATCTTGGCGAAAAATCCACCCCTCCGGCAGATTTTTTTCGCTCGGCATGTGGCTTTCCCGCCCTCGCGGGCAATTTCGCTCTGCTGCTCACTCCGCGTAGCCGGATCCTGGCGTAAGGAGCGGCTCTGTTGAAAACCTCCCTCTGGGTAGCCCCCGGCGTCTCGCCGGGGGTGTCAGAACCGCCATGCGGCCGAGCGAGACGCCCGGCCTACCCAAACAGTGAGAAGGCGAGAACGGGTTCCCAACAGCAGTAAGGAGCGCAAATGGAGGGTGTAAAGGGGAGTTGCGCGTGAGAGCGATGCCCGGGGGGGCAAACGGGTGCGATTTCGCTGCGCGGTGCGGGAATGTGGCACTCTTACCCCCTGGCAGGGCGCGACCGACATGGTGTTGACGGCCGGGCGCGCACAGGGTATGCTTGAGTCGCGGCCGGGGGGGCGAGCCGGGTCAGGGAAACCCGGGCGCGGGCTGCTCCACGTTTCTTGTGAACGAAAGTGGGCTCGGCGGCGTCTAACGGGATGATGATGGTCCCGGCAGACAGGAGGTACACGGGCGGACACCGGCAGAGCGGGGAGCTTCTGCTGATGACGGCCCTGCGGGCTGGAGGAGGGGGACTCATGGCAGGACTTCGCCTTCGTTTCCGAGGCGCGCTACTCGGTCAGCGCACGGGAGCGCCACGCAACGGTCGAGGCGAGCTTGAAGTTCATCGCGGTCGAGGGGGGATGGCACGAGGTTCCCCTGATCCCTTCCGCGATCCCGCTTCGGTCGGTCGAGATTGGCGGGAGGAAGGCCTACGTCGAGCGGGGCCCCGAGCGCTACGTGGGGCACTTCCACGGCAAGGGAGATTTCAGTATTCGTCTCGAGTTCGTGCTGGAGGTGGCGCAGCGGGGCCGCGAGCGCTCGATTGAACTGCCGCTTGCGCCCGCCGCCGGCTCGCGCGCGGAATTCCTGCTGGACGAGCCCGGCTACCGCGTCCGAACCACGCCCGAGGTGCCCATCGAGCTTTCCGCTGCGGCGGGCGGCACGCACGCAACGCTGCACGTCGGGGGCCTCGATTCCCTGACCGTCACCTGGCTTCCCGAGGAGATCGAGCCGGCGCCCGCGCCGGTGTTTGAAGCGACGGAACGCGGTATCATCGAACTGCGCGCGGGGGCTGCGCTGAGGGAATCCGAGTTCACCATCCAGGTGCGTCGTGGCGAACTGGCTTCTATGGACGTTGCCGTGCCGCCCGGCGTGGACGTGCTGAGCGTGCGCAGGAAGGAGCCTGCCTCCGAGCGCCGTGCCATGACCCCATCGGCGTTCACGCCGACGGCCGACATCGACGCCTGGCACATCGTGGAGCAGGCCGGAGAGCGCCTGATTCGCATGCGCCTCAGCAAACCGGTGCGCGGGGAGTTCATCTTCGCCATCGCCTCCGAGGAAGTGACCGGTGGGCCGGGAGAGGCGCTCATCCTGCGGCCCTTCCGAGTCGTGGGCGCGAGGCACTAGGGCGGACGCCTTGTCGTGGCGTCGATGCCCAGCCTTCGCGTCATCGACACCGGCTCGACGGCCGCGCTCGCCCCCGTAACGGAGGAGCCCATCGCGTCCCGCCACGGCGCCCGGGTGCCGATCAAGCGCCTGGCTTTCCTGTATCACAGCCTGCCGATCGAGCTTCGCCTGAGGGTGGCGCCCGTGCGGCCGCAGGTCGTCGCCACGGCGGTCAGCCACGCGCGGCTCCAGGCCGGGCTGGTGGAGCTGCTCACCAGAATCAGCTATCGCATCGGGGACGCGCCGCTGGAGCGGCTGCGCATCGGGCTGGATGAGGGACTCATCGTCCTGGGCGTCTCGGGCAGGGACATACGGATGTGGCGCACGGAGGGCGACGTGCTGGAGGTGCGGCTCAGCAGGCCGGTGAGCGGCGATTACGAGCTTGCCGTGAACTGCGTCCAGCACCTGCGCAAGGTGGACGGCGTTCTCATCCCGCACGTTCGCGCCCTGGACGCGGAGAGAGAGTCCGGCGCCGTCGGCGTCTCGGCGGTCGATGAGGTTGCCCTGCTGCATCATCACTCCACGAAGTTCGTGCAGGTCGACGTGGAGGAGTTGCCGGGCTGGGTGAAGGCGCTGGGGCCGAAGCTCGCATACGTCTACGATCAGCCGGGCGGCGTGCTCGCCGTCGAATCTTCCCTCATCAAGCCGGTGCTGCACGTGCGCGGATATGCGACGGCGAACGTGGGCGAGGGCGTCGTGGAGGAGGAGTGCGTGTTTGTCGCCGACGTGGAGAGGCGGCCGGTCTTCGGCTTCCGCCTCCGCATTCCGGCGGGCCTCACGCCCATCAGCCTGCTGGGCGAGGACGTCGCCGACTGGGAGTTTCATCCGGCCCGGCGGGCCCTCAGCGTTTCGCTGAAGCAGGGGCTCGTCGGCCGCACGCGGCTGCACGTGTTCTGCGAGCGACGCTGCGGGCTGGACGTTGCCAGCATACCCCTCGGCGGCGTTGCCGTGCTGGATGCGGACGACGTGTCGGGTTGGCTGGGAGTCGGCACCGACGCGAACCTCGAGCTGGCGCCGGCCGCGGTCGAGGGCATGATCCCGATGGACATCAAGGACGTGCCGCCGCTGGTGGCGGCCGCCGGCAACCTGCGGCTTGCCTACCGCTGGGCGGGCGAAGAATGGCGCATGGGCTGCGTGACCCGGCCGGTGCGGCCCCGCCTCGAGGTTGAGACGCGGACGCGCCTGCTGTTCGGCACGGGGCGGATGCAGGCGCGTACGGAGATAGTATGCAACATCGCAAAAGCCACGCTTGAGGAGCTTCTCATCGCGCTGCCGCCGGGTGCCGTCAACCCGCAGATAAGGGGCGAGAACATCCGGAGCCGCGAATTGACCGACGGTCTCTGGCGCATCGGGCTGGCAAGGCCCGTCACGGGCGAGTGGCGGCTGCGCGTGAGCTTCGAGCAGGTCGCCGACCCGCGCACGGGCGACCTCCGGTTCGCTGGCGTCAGGCTCCCGCAGGCCGAGCGGCAGGCCGGCGTGATCGGCGTATATCTGGAGGACCCGCAGGTCGAGGTGAGCGTGTTGAACGCCGACGGCGCGGCCCGCACGCAGACCGCCCCGGACGTTGACGGCGGGGCGCACGCGTTCCTGGACGCCTACAGGTATTCCGACCCGGCCCGCACAATCGACTTCAAGATGAAGGGCCACGCCATGGTGCGCGGCGTGCAGCTCAGCGCGGAGAAGTGCAGCATCGTGACCGTGGTCAAGGAGCGCGGGCAGGCCGTCAACTACATGACGTGCAGCGTGAAGAACGTCGGCGCCCAGTTCTTCCGGATGCGGCTGCCGCAGGGCGCGGACCTGTGGGGCGCCTACGTCCAGGGCAAGCCCGTGCGCCCCAACAGGCTCCCGGATGGCGACATTCTGATTCCGCTGCTGGAAGCGCCGCGCGGCAAGCCATTCGACCTGGCCGTCATATGGGCGGAACCGACGGGCAGGCTGGGGCTGGGCGGCTCGCTCGCGCTGGTCGGGCCCGAGCTTGGCCAGCCGGCGGAGGAGGTGGACTGGGAGGTGAACCTGCCGGAGCGCTACCAACTCGTGCGCGCGCGGGGCAACATGCGCCTCGAGCAGCGTAAGGCCTGGTATCGCGAGGGGCTGCCGGGAATCCTGTGGCAGCACGTGCGGCGGGCGTGGCCGGTCGTGAAGATTGTTCTGCTCGTGGCTGCGGGGCTTGTCGGGATCGCGCTGCTTTACATCATCGCCCGCGCGCTGCGCCGCCACATGGCCCGCGCAAGGGCGGTGTGGAAAGAGGCCGCTCCCGAGGCCGAGGCGAAGCGCCGCCCGATCCTTGGAGGGGCTGTGGGAGTCCTGATCATCGTGTTTATCGTGGCGGTGTTCGCCGCCATGCTGATGCCGGCTCTGAGCACGGCAAGGCACGAGGCACGAGAGGCATCCGCAATGAGCAACCTGCGTCAAACCGGCCTGGGCATGCTGATGTATGCGAACGACCACGGCGACAAACTTCCCCCCTCGCTGGACGTCCTGATAGAAGAAGGGTACCTAACCCGGAACGCGCCTGTCTCGCCGATGACGGGCGAGAGGTTCATCTATGACCCCACGGTGGAACTGACCGGCGACCTAGCGAGGAAGACGATGGCGTGGGACCGTCGCGACCCGAAAGCGGACGGCCAAGCCGTGCTCTTCGCAGACGGCCACGTCGAATGGGTCAAGGCCGAACGTGGCGCCAAGGCGCTTCGGGGCGTTCCGCTTGGCGGCGTAGAGGGGTGGCGAGAGGACATCGGCGTGACGGCTTCGGGAGGCGTGAGCGTCGATGCATTCCCTGGGTATGAGAATGACGCGGACATAGACGGCGCCGGGCGCCCCGACCGTTTGGAGGGTAGCGGCCCCGAGGCGGACTTGGACCTGTCGGGGCCGGCGGCGTCAGCGGAAGATGAGGAAGGCGCCAAAAGGATTCACAGTTACAACAAGGCACTGCAACTGGCCGACTCGTACCGAAAGCGGGGCGAATACAGGAAGGCCGAAGGCCAATACAGGCGGGCCCAGCGCCTGGCACCCGACGACACCCGCGCCAAACAGGGCCTCAGCCGCCTGGAAGAGCTACAGACCATCGCAGAGGACGGGGGAAAAGCGAAGATGGCAGCAAAGCCGCCGGTATCGGGTATGCGGCCGCCGGCGCCGCAGGCACCCCCTGCCAAGCCCAAGCCGCGCTGGGAGACATATAGCGTCGGGAGCCTCATCGCGCAGGCCGGCCAACTGGAAGAAGCAGAAGGAGCCGACTGGGAGGATGACGTCGCAGAGACCGGTACTGAGCGCGGGATACTCGGCCTGGTCTCTGGCGAGATCAAGAACTTCGACTTTGCTGATGGCGGCAGGGCGGTGCTCGAGGGCGGTGACCTGGTCATCACCGGGCACGCAGAGGTAATCGATGAGGTGAAGCGTTCCGCGGCCGGGCTGCGGGGCAGGATGCTGGAGAGGACGCGGCAGATCACGGTGAAGAAACTGCAGCAGAAGGCGGAAAGTGCCGCAAAGCGCCGCGCAGCACTGCGGGATATGGCGCGGGCCAGCCAGCTCAAGACACGCGTCGGCGGCGGGACGATAGTGGGCAACCGCGCGGCGGGGGCCTTGCCGATCGAGATCGACTTCCCGCGCGTGGGCACGAGGCCGTATCCGTTCCACATGGATTTCGCGGGCACCTCGGTGGCGAGGATCGAGCTGACCTGCCTGCGGGTCGGCACGGCGCTGACCGTGCAGGGGCTGATAGGCATCGCGGCCCTGGCGCTGATCGCCCTGACGGGCTGGCATCGCCCCCGGGCGGGGCTGGCGCTGGCCGTCGGGCTGGTGCTGCTGTCGAGTTTCGTCCTCAAGACCGGTGGCGAGGCCCCCAAACCCTACGCCGTCATGGCGCTTCTGGGGGCCTGCTTTGCGGTCCTGGTGCCACTTACGCGGCTGCTGGCTGTGGCAAGGCAGCGCGCATGGAATGCCATGGGGAATACGAACAGAGGGACACAATGAGGGAGCGAACGATGAGCAAGAGGCACTGGTTGTTAGGAGTCGTGCTGGCGGCGATGCTGTGCGGCGGGCTGACGCGCGCCGCCGAGCAGCAGGCGGTATCGGCCGGCGATATTGACGAAGCCGATGTGGCGGGCGTCCCCGCTGCCCGGGCGGGCCTGGTTCTGACCCAGGCCCTCGCGGAGGGCGCGGTCGAGGATGGGCTGGCCAAGCTGCGCCTGACGCTCGATGCGCAGTCCTACAGCGACGGGGAACAGCGCGTTCTGCTGCTGCCCGCCGACGTGGCCGTGAGCGACTGGTCCGTCAAGAAGTCGCTGTTCGGTCCGAAGGCCTACGTCCGCCGCAGCGACCGCGGCGTGGAGTTCGTCATGGTGGGGGATGGCACGTGCCGGCTGCACCTGGACTTCGTGCTTGGGGTCGCGGAGCAGAAGTCCGTGCGCGCGGTCATACTGCCCATCGTCCCCGCCGTGGTGAGCACGACCCGCCTGAGAGTGCCGGGGACCGACCTGGAGTTCAGCACCGACCCGAAGGCCACCGTGGAAACCCGCGCCCTGGCCGACGCGACGATCGTCACGGTCTACGGCGGCGAGGGCACCGTGGCCCTGAGCTGGAAGCCGAAGGTGCCGGAGAAGGTGCTCGAGGCGGTCGTCTTCGCCAGCCAGGCCATGCGACTTCGGCTGGGCGAGGGGCTCGTGAGGATCGACACGGCGATTGACTACACCATCGTGCAGGGCAGCCTCAGCGGGCTCGAGGTCCGCTATCCGGCCGATTGCGCCCTGCTCAACATCGAGGGCGCGGACATCCGGACGTGGGACGTCTCGGAGCCGCAGGGCGCGGCGCCCAGGACGCTGAAGGTCTCCCTGATGGACGATGTGGAAGGGCACTACCGGCTGACCGTGAGCCTTGAGAAGGTCCTGCCGGAGCTGCGGGCCGAGTTCGACCTGTCGGCCATCGAGCCGCTGGGCGTCGTCAGGGAGAAGGGCCAGGTGGCGGTCATGGCGGTCAAGGGCATCAGCGTGGAGGCGGTGTCGCTGGCGAACATCAGCCACGTGGACGTGCGGGAGATGACGGTGCTGCCGGGGATGGCGCGGCAGGATGTGCGGCTGGGTTTCCGGTATCTGAAACGCCCCTGGAGCCCGAGGCTGCGCACGGGGGAGGTGGTGGCCAAGACCTCGGTCGAAACCCTGACGACGGTCCGCGCCGGCATGGACACCATGCGTCTGCTCTCGGACCTGAACTACACCGTCCGGGACGCCGGCGTCTTTCAGTTCCGCGTGCGGCTGGACGAGGGACTGAAGCTGATCGACATCAACGGGGCCAACATCAACAACTGGCAGATGGACGAAGCGGGGCGCGTGCTCACCGTGGCGCTGCGATCCAAGGCCGAGGGGCGGTACCGGCTCCAGATAGAGACCGAGATGGACAAGCCGGCCGGTGAAGGGGCGGCAGTGCCGGCGGTGCAGGCGCTGGAGGTTGACCGGGCGACGGGCTACCTGGCCATCATCCCCGCGCCCGGGATGAAGGTGGAAACGGCCTCCCTGTCGGGCATAAGCCAGATCGACGTGAAGGAGCTGCCCGATGAGCTGCTCAAGCTCTCGCCGGCGCTCGCCTACCGCCACATCCGCCCCGGGTACGGGCTCGCCATCAACGTCACCGAGATTCAACCGGAGGTCCACGCCGAGGTTCAGACGGTCGCCATCCTGGACGAGCACGAGTTGAACCTCGACACCGAGATCCACTACTCCATCCGACGCGCGGGGATCTTTCAGCTCCGCGTGGCCATCCCGAAGGAGCTGCGCCGCACCAACATCGAGGGGCCGGACATCGACGATACCTCGTGGGACGAGGAGCAGGGCATCCTCACGGTGAACCTCCGCTCGAAGGTGACGGGGGCCTACGTGCTGAAGATCGAGACCGAGAAGACGCTGGCAGAGATCGGCGAGAGCATGGAAGTGCCGGTCATAAGCACTGCGGGCGTGCGCAAGGAGCGCGGGTTTCTCGCCGTCGTGACCAGGGCGAGCGTGCGGCTGAAGGCGGCCGAGGGCAAGCTGGTGGGGCTGGACGACGTGGCGGTGAGCGACCTGCCCCCGCAGATGCTGCGGCGCGCGGGGGAGGTGGCGATGGCGTTCAAGTACTTCGCCCAGCCCTGGGGCCTGGCGTTCGCCGTGGAGCGGATCGACCCTCGCGTGACGGCCGAGGTGTTCAACCTCATCTCGGTCGGCGAGAAGCTGGTGACGATCAGCGCGACCGTGCAGTACCGCATCCTCCACGCCGGCGTCGACCGGTTCGTGGTGAAGCTGCCGCCGGACGCTGAAGCCGTTGACATCGACGGTGACGCCATCAAGCGCCGCGAAGAGGGCAAGGACGAGGAGAAGGGCATCTGGACCGTCACGCTTCAGTCCAAGCGCACCGGCTCCTATACGCTCTACGTGAGCTTCGAGCACGAGCTTGCCGAAGACCAGGCCGTGTTCCCCTACGGGGGCCTCCAGGTGTAGGAGGTCCAGCGCGAGACCGGGTACCTGGCCATCACGTCCCGGCCGGACGTGGAGCTCGCGGTCCCGGACTCCGACGTCGAGGGCCTCACGCCCATAGACAGCCGCGAGATCCCAGCGAGCTACATGCGCGGCGTCACTCTGCCGGTGCTGCTGGCCTACCGCTACGTATCGCATCCGTACACGATCCGAATGGGCGCGATGCCTCACGCGGCGGCCGACGTCACCGTGGCCGTGGTGGAGAGCGCCCACCTGAGCACCATCATCACCGAAGAGGGCAACATGATCACCGACATGGCGTGCACGCTGCGCAACAGCCGCCAGCAGTACCTCCGCCTGAAGCTGCCCGAGAGGATCTGGCACGCCTTCGTGGACAACAAACCCGTCATGCCCCTGATCGACGGCGAGATAACCAAGATACCCGTCGCCCGGGCCGCTGGGAGCAGCGCCTCTTTCGTGGTGAGGCTGCGCTACAGCCAGGAGCGCGACTCGCTCGGACGGGTCGGCTCCATCCGGCTGGAATCGCCCTTCGAAGGGATCGACGTGATGAGGCTCGGCTGGAAGCTTTCGCTCCCCGACGGCTATGAGGTTGTGCGGGACCTGGGGAACATCCGTATGTTGGAGGACCCCCGCCTCCTGGAGGCCGACATCAAGGGGCTGAAGCCGGACATGGAGGTTCAGGTGCGCCTTGAGCGTGACCGGAGCATTCAGGAACAGGGAGGCGAGCAGTACGAGTGGAACTGGCAAGCGCAGCGCAAGATACAGCAGGACGCCGGAGGCAAGGGCCGCCAGGTCGGCATCTACACCGGCAGCAAGCCTAGCCAGGGGAACGTCTTCGTATTCCAGAGCCTCATCCTGACCGGCGAAGAGGCGGCCTGGGTCGGGGGCCAGTATGTGAAAGGCTCCATGGCCATCCCGCTCAAGGGCGTCCTGGCGATCCTGGTGGCCGCTCTGTGCGGACTCGCCTGGCGTCGGCTGACCTGGCCGCCAGCGGGGCGGGTGGCCGTGCTGGCCGGGGCTGCCGTGGTCCTGCTCGGCGTGCGCACGCTTGCTGAAGGCGCCTACCGCAGCTACCTCACGACGGTCATCCTGTCCATGCTCGTCGTGGCTGCGGCGTTGGCGCTCTACACCGCCGGCACGTGGCTGCGCGAGGCATGGACGCGCCGGCGCATCGCCCGGGATGCAAAGGCGATCAGCCGCGAGCAGGCCGAACCGCCCGCAGCGCAGCCCGCGCCCGAGTAATCCGGGGCGGCGCGATCTGTCGTTCGCTTGGAGCAGGCCCGGAACCCGCCTATACTAATATGGGCTGGCACGGCCGGCCGCGCGACGGCCCCTGCCGGTGTTCGTTGTGATGCGCATTCTCCCCTGCTTACGATTGGTCATGCGATGAGCAAGCCGAGCAAAGAGCCGGTAATCCCTTCTGACGGCGAGCCGATACGCTGCGAGGACGGCGCCCTGAACGTGCCGGAGCGCCCCATCATCCCGTTTATCGAAGGCGACGGCACGGGCCCTGACATCTGGCGCGCCGCGCGCATGGTGCTCGAAGGCGCGGTCGAGAAGGCCTACGACGGCGCGCGCCGCATCGCCTGGACGCAGCTCTACGCGGCCGGGAAGTCGATGGAGCTGTTCGGCGAGTGGCTGCCGGAGGAGACGTTCGATGCCATCCGCACCTACCGCGTCGCGATAAAGGGCCCGCTCACCACGCCGATCGGCGGCGGGCAGAAGAGCGCCAACGTCACGCTTCGCCAGGTGCTGGACCTCTACGCCTGCGTGCGGCCGGTCTTCTGGATTCCCGGCGTGCCGTCGCCCGTCAAGCGGCCCGAGAAACTCGACGCGGTCATCTTCCGCGAGAACACCGAGGACGTCTACGCCGGCATCGAGTTCGCCGCCGGCACGCCCGAAGCCGACCGCCTCAGCGCGTTCCTCTCCACCGAGCTCGGTGTGAAGTTGCGCGAGAACTCGGGCCTGGGCATCAAGCCCATCTGCGCCTTCGCCACGAAGCGCCTGATGCGCAAGGCCCTCCGCTACGCCCTCGATCACGCCCGCGCGAGCGTGACGATCGTGCACAAGGGCAACATCATGAAGTTCACCGAGGGGGCGTTCAAGACCTGGTGCTACGAGCTGGCGGCCGAGGAGTTCGGCGACCGAACGGTGACCGAGGACGAGCTTTGGGACGCGTATGACGGCGCCCTGCCCGAGGGCAAGTTGCTGGTAAAGGACAGGATCGCCGACGCGATGTTCCAGCAGATCCTGCTGCGGCCCGATGAGTGCGACGTCATCGTCACGCCGAACCTGAACGGCGATTACCTCTCCGACGCCGCGGCCGCGCAGGTGGGCGGGCTCGGCATAGCGCCGGGTGCGAACATCGGCGATGGCATCGCGCTGTTCGAGGCCACCCACGGCACCGCGCCCAAGTACGCCGGCATGGACAAGGTCAACCCCAGCAGCCTCATCCTCAGCGGCCGCATGATGCTGGAGTACCTCGGGTGGCACGAGGCGGCCGACCTGGTCCTGGAGGGGCTGCGGAGGGCCATAGCTGCCGGGACGGTCACCTACGACCTGGAACGCCAGATGGAGGGCGCCGTGCTGCTGAAGTGCTCCGAGTTCGGCAAGGCCGTCGTCGCGAACATGCCGTAGGTCTGCGCACCGAGAACGCGGACCTCCTCGCTACTCCCGCACTGCTTGAATTGTGATCTTACGATCCGCACTCCATAGGGAGCGGGACGCCTCCTCGTGGATTTCAAAGGATTTGACCTTCTCGGACCGACGAATGTCACCGATCACATTCGGATAGCTGTGCACTTTGGGCGGTGCGCACCCCAGCCCAAAGGTTGCAACAGCAATCGCCGCCACTACACAACCTAACCTACGCATGGCACCCTCCTCTTCACAGAGCTCGATACCTCATACGGCACAGAACGCTCACGCCCTCTCAATCCGCACGGTCTCGCCGGCGGAGTGCTTCTTGAGCGCGTCCGGGTTCTCGATGCGGCCGATGGGGTTGACGGCGCTGGCTGGCTTGATGGCGTCCTCGGACTGGGTCATCGGCGTTTTGCCGAAAAACAGGCAGAAGCACGCCCCCGCCGGCCAGTAGCCCAGGTCCCCCTTGCTGACGGTCTCGACTGCGTTCTCCTCGCCCACCTGGACGGGTATCTCGAAGTAGATCTCCTCGCCCCACGTGCGCGCTGTGGAATCGATGGGCAGAGCATTCATGATCTTGGCCACAGTCTCTGGGGCGCCATCTTCGTCCAGCGCCGCATCGAACTCCTCGCTGCCGACCGTGATCTTGATCTTCGCCATGGCTGGATTCTCCTCTCAACATGCGCGGCATTGCCAACCTGTTGGCTCCCTTATAGCGCAACGCCGACGTTCCCACAAGCGACCCGCGCACGGCCGGGCCACGTTGACGCCGCCGGCGGAATCGCGTAACTTCTCGTGTTGCGCCAGGTGCTGCATTTGGTCCCCAGGCCCACCCCCGATGGAGAAGAACGAGGTGACATCCAAAGAACGTGTGCTTGCCGCACTGAGGCACGACCAGCCCGACCGCACGCCCCTCTGGCACGGGGTCCCGAAGCCGGAGATCATGGAAGGCCTGCTCGGGCATTACGGCACGCGCGATGAGGAAGAGCTGCTCCGCGCGATCGGCGACGACTTCCGCTGGGCGGCGCTCCCAGAGTGGCAGGGCGGCCCGGACGAGCGTCCTTTCGGCATGCCGGGGGCAAACCCGGCAGCCTGCGAGACCGCTGCCGACGTGGACGCCCTCCCGTGGCCTGACGCGAAGAAGTTCGCCGCCCCCGACGCGCGCAAGCGCTGCGAGGCCGTGGCGGACTGCGCGATCATGGGCGGAAGCTGGGCGGCGTTCTTCCACGACATCGGCGGGCTGATCGGGCAGGAAAACTACTTCATCAAGTTGCACACGCACCCGGCCGTCGTCGAGGCCATCACCGAGCACGTCATCGACTTCCACATCGCCGCCAACGACCGCCTGTTCCGCGAGGCCGCCGACCTGATCGATTTCTACTTCTTCGGCAATGACTTCGGCACCCAGCGGGGCCTGTTCATTGGCCTGGAGCACTTCCGGCGGTTCATCCTGCCGGGCATACGCCGGCTGGTGGAGCACGCGCGCTCCTACGGGCTGCACGT
>CAZXDF010000015.1:0-17409 GCA_964639345.1 uncultured candidatus Brocadiaceae bacterium
GTCGGTGTCCTGGAACTCGTCGACGAAGAAGGCGTCGAACCGCGTGCGGAAAAAGGCCCGCGCCTGCGGGCTGGTGCGCAGCATCCGCGCGCTCGCCAGCAGAAGGTCCCGGAAGTCCAGCGCGCCGCGCCGTCGCTTCTCGGCGCCGTAGAACCCCACGAAACCGCCCACCCAGCCCAGCAGGTCCCAGGCAAGCTCGGCCCCCACGCCGCGCGCCAGCCCCTGAACACGTCCCAGCAGGACCGTCGCCTCGTCGCGCACGTCCTTCCGGAAGCTCTTCAGTGACTTCTCAACGCCCACCGCCGCCAGTGCGTAGGCGGCCCGCCTCAGGGCGGGAGCGTTCCCGGGCGGGGCGGACTGCGCTGCCTCCGCCGCCTCCAACAGCGCCCGCGATTGCGGATTGCCCTTTCGCTGCATGTTCGCCTGGATGAAGCCGGCGGCCTCGGCTGCACCCGCGCGAAACTCTTCCAGCATCTCATCGGGCGGGCGGGCAGGCCCTTCGCGGCGGGCATAAGACGGGTCCAACACCTCCGGCAAGCCTGCGGCGGCCTCCGCCAAGTCCCGCAGGCCCGCGCGGCCGGGGCTGCCGCCCACGGTGATTCCGGCCCGAAGGGCCTCGGTAAGGGGTGAATCGGTGCGGCGCGCCTGTTCGCCCATCCATTCCTGCCAGCACTTCTCCCGCAGCAGCTCGGCCTGCGTCTCGTCCATCACCTGGAACGCCGGGTCCACGCCGGCCTCAGCGGGCCTCATGCGCAGCAGCGTGGCGCAGAACGAATGTATGGTGGAGATATTGGCAGCGTCTATCTCGCTGGCCGCCGCTTCCATGCGCTGGCGGGGGTCCAACCCCAGGCGGGGGTCCGGGTCCGGCTCGCGTGGCTGGGGGCTGCGCCCGGTCAGCTCCCGCGTCAGCGCCCCGCGCAGGCGCGCTTCGAGCTCCGCCGCCGCCTTCTCGGTGAAGGTGATGGCAACGGTCTTCGGCAGTTCCAGCCGGCCCTCGCGCAGCCCGTGCAGGATGCGCTCGACAAGCAGCGTGGTCTTGCCCGTGCCGGCCGCTGCCTCGACCAGGAGCGAGCGGTCGGTCGCCCCGACAATGAAGTCCCTCTCGGCCAGGTCGGCCGCCCGGCGGCTTTGCAGCTCCGCATCGCTCATTCGGCTTCGGCCAGCTCCACCAGCATGGCCACCTCATCGCAGTTCGGGAACTTGGGACACTTCAGGCAGTCGCTCCATATCTTGTGGGGGAGCTTTTCCTTCGGGTACCGGCGAAAGCCGAAGCGGTCGAAGAACTCCGGCGTGTAGGTGAGCACGAAAACCCGGTCCATGCCCAACTGGCGCGCCTCCGCGATGCAGGCCCGCACCAGCGCCGTGCCGACCCCGCGGCCCTGGGCCTCCTCGGCCACGGCGACGCTGCGTATCTCGCCAAGGCCCTCCCAGCTCACGCGCAGCGCCGCGCACCCCACGATCCTGCCGTCCTGCTCGAAGACGTAGAAATCCCGCAGGGCATCGTAGGTCTCGCTGAGCGGGAGCGGAAGCATCAGCTCCCGGGAGGCGAAGCGGTTCACAAGGTCCATGATGCACTTCGGGTCGCGGACGTTGGCTTTTCGGATCATGGTTCCTGGGTGCCTCCAGAGGGGGCGGGGGCCATGCCCGCGGGCCCACCGGCCAAAGCGCCGTCGAGTTCCATCGCCAGGCTCAGCAAGGCCAGCCCGTCCAGGGCCCGGCCCACGGAGGCGATGCGCACCATGTTGCTGCCGGGACGCATGCGGACGCCGCCCGACGCCTGTAGCGGCTCCATAAGATAGTAACTGTTCAGCGGCGTGCATTGAAACTGCATCACGTAGCGCCCGGCCGCCGGCGCGGCGCGACGGCACGCGGCGCGGAGCGCCTCGGCCTGCGTGACCAAGGCCTGTGGCCCCTCGGGCTGCGTGACCGAGGCCTGTGGCCCCTCGTGCCCTGCGGCGAGGAGCCACGCGGCCGAAAAAGCCTCCAGGTCGGCCTCCGTCTCGCCCGCGGCGGCGAAACCCCCGGCCGCCCCGCCTGCCAGGTCCGGCACGGGGGCCTGCGCGTCGGAGAGCTGCCGGCGGGCGAGCATCGCGACCGCATCGGCCACCCGCGCGAGGTACGGGTCGGCGGGCAGCACGGAGCCATACTCCCACACCGCCACGACGAATCGACGCGCCGCTTCCGGGCCGCTACGGGCGGAGACTTCCTCGCCCGCCAGCCGTCCCAGGGCCTTCTGGGCGCCGAGGAGAAACTCGGGCTGCTTCACGGCTTTGTAAGCGGCCACCAGCGCCCGGGCCGCGTTCGCCTCATCGGCGGCTGCGGCGGGCCTGGCTTCACCGTCGGCGCCGGCGGCGGGTGCGTCGGCGGATTCGTCATAGCCGGCGTGGAATCCGCCGTCCTCGCGCTGCAGCGCCAGCAGAAACCAGCCGAGGCGGAGGATCAGGTCTTCGCTGCCTTGCCCGCCGGAAGCGAGGTGCTGCGCGCAGCACAGCTCTAGCGCTGCCGCCGCGTCCGTCAGCGAGGCTGGCGCGCCGGGCCGTTCGGGTGCTACGTGAGCCCTGTCCGGATGCGCCGCCAGCACTCGCACGCGCTCCAACAGCCATGCCATGGCCGCCTCGGCGACGGCCAGGTGCGCGGGGTCGCCGCTACGCTCATACCACCGGGCCAGGGCCGCGGCGCACCTGGCGTGAAGCTCCGCCGCCCCAGGGCCGGGCGCCCAGCCGGCGGCCAGTTCCCTTCCCGTGGCGGCATCGCGGCGCTCGGCGGGCGGCCCGCCCCCGGCCGGGTCCCAACGGCGCGCGATGTAGTCGGCCGCCAGGCGGCATGAATGGCGCAGCAGTCCGGGCCCGACGCTGTGCACGACGGGCAGGCCCTGGGGCACTTCCACGACGTTCGAGCCGCCGGGGACGATGTTGGCGAACGAGACGGCCCTGAGCAGGCTCATCCGCAGGCCTGTGGTGCGCCAGGCCCCCTGACCCAGGCTCGCCTCACGGCACAGCGCGTCGAGCATCTGCGCATGGCTGTCCGCCCGGGGCCCGGCCAGGTCGGCGGGAAGGAAGACGTAAAGCTCGCCCGCCTGCGCCAGCGCGAGGCCGAACGGTTCGGCCGTGTCCATTTCGTAGAGCTGCTCGCACTGGTGGATGGATAGGTCCGCCTGCTCTGTCACGATGTCCAGCCGCGCCCGAGCCTGCGCCACGGCCTTGGACCAGTGCTCGGCAAAGGCAGGTCGCTGGGCCAGCCGCTGGGCTGCTAGGCGCGTGGCATCGACCAGGCTCGCGGCCCGGGCGAGCGCGGTGATGCTCCCCTGGCCCGGCAGATACAGGGTCGCGAAAAGGGCCGCATTCAGCTCCCGCGTGCACTCGGGCGGGGCATCCCGGGCGGGGGGGGGCTCGCCCCGTGGCCCCTCGCCCCCTGCGGCAAGTGCTTTGAGCGAGTCAAAGAGCAGCTCGACGAGGTACTGCTGCTCGGCGTCCCCGAGGTCCAGGGATTGACCCGGCGCCATGGGGGGCGCCAGCGCCATGGGGTCGGCGGGTGGCTCGATGGGCCAGGGCCGGGCCGGGCGGCTCAGGCGGCCCCACGCCAGCGCCGCCAGGACCGGGGCCAGTAGCACCGCCAGCACGAACACCGCGGCAGGGCCCCCGGCGGGCCGGGTTCCGGCAGGGGCGCCCCGATTGTCGGCCGGGGGGGCCGGCTCGGGGCTGGCTTGTTCCATGCGCATGTTCGAGGACCTGAAGAGTTTCGAGAGGATGCCGCAGTCCGGCGGCGCCGGGAGCAGTCCGGGCGCGCAAGAGGGATTCACGCGCCGGGTCAGGCCTGCGCACGCCCCTTGTACCACTCCACCGTGAGCCGCAGGCCCTCCTCAAAGCCCACCAGCGGCTCGAAGCCCAGGACAGTCCGCGCGCGGGCGATGTCCGCCATGCTGTGGCGCACGTCGCCGGCCCTGGGCTCGGCGTAATCGGCCTGCGCCTCGCAGCCCAGGATGGCGCCGAGGGCCTGGAGAAGCTCATTGAGTGTGTAGCACCTTCCGCAGCCCACGTTGAACGCCATGCCGGGGGCCCCGGGCGCCCGAGCGGCCCTGAGATTGGCCTCGACGGCGTTCTCGACGTAGGTAAAGTCCCGCGACTGCTCCCCGTCCCCGAAGACCGTGGGGCGCCGCCCTTCCAGCAGGGCCGTGACGAACAGTGGAACCACCGCCGAATACTGACTGTGCGGGTCCTGACGCGGGCCGAAGATGTTGAAGTAGCGCAACGACACCGCCTCGAGGCCGAACACCTCGGTAAAGGCCGCGCAGTAGTGCTCGCCGGCGAGCTTCGTGACGGCGTAAGGGCTCATCGGCGCCGGCAGCATGTCCTCGCACTTTGGCAGGGTCGGGGAGTCGCCGTAGACGGAGCTGCTCGATGCGTAGACGACGCGCCGCACGCCCCGGTCGCGCGCCGCCTGGAGGACGTGCAAGGTCCCGTCGACGTTCACGCGGTTGGTCGCGGCCGGATCGTCGACCGACCGCGGCACGCTCGCCAGGGCGGCCTGGTGAAAGACACAGTCAGCCCCGTCGAATGCCTGGCGAAGTGCGGCGCCGTCGCAGATGTCGCCTTCAATCACGCGCAGCTTGCCGCCGGCGCCCTCCAGGTTCTCCCGGCTGCCGGTGGAGAGGTCGTCCACCACGCGGACTTCATGTCCGTCGCGCGCAAGCCGAAGCGCGATGTGGGAGCCGATGAAGCCTGCGCCCCCTGTTACCGCATAGCAACCCAACACGCACCCCTTTCCTTCTCTCGTCAGGCGGGAAAAAGGGACCGGAACGCATCCCGGGCCCGGCAAAGGCGTGAGTGAGTATAGCCCGTCGGAGCGCATCCGACAATCGGACGGCATTTTCGATTTCGCAGGCCGGCCGCGGACCGTATGGGATCGCAAATCCCAAATCGGCAATCGAAAATCCCGCAGGGCCCGGCTCAGATCCAGCCGGCCACCTCCTGGCAGGCGTAGCGGAAGGTCTCGTCGCGGGTGGCGTCATCGGACAGGCGTTTGAGCAGCGCGGCCACCCAGCTCGCGCGCCGCCGACCGAGTTCGGTGACGTATTCCGCCCGCACCCGGTCGCCCGTCTCCACCAGCAGCCGGTAGATGAGCATTTCAGTGCTCAGGTCCGTGAGCGTAGTATCGCCGAACTCATCGGGGTTGTAGGTCAGGGTCTTCTCCAGGAACCGCCATACAGCGTCCGCTGCCCCTTGGTGGTCGGCCATGACGGAGCCGGCTGACGCGAGCTCGTCCGAGTCCGAAGAGTGCATGCGTTTGATGAGCATCAGGGCCCGCAGATCGTCGTAGGACAAGCGCAGCCTGCTCAGGCCATCGTCCTTCAGCACCTTCATCACGTCCCTGACCGACCCCATCTCGGCGGCCTCCATCCCGGTGGCCGCGGCGTGACGCACCTGCGAGTAGTGGTCCTTCAGCCCCATCAGCAGGGCATCCACGCCCCGGCGCGCGTGCCGCCCGAGGTCCGCGAGGCTCTCGCAGGCCTTCAGGCGCACCGGCCAGGCTATCCCGGCGTCCAGCAACGCATGGCGAAATCCGCGCAGCCCGGCCTGCCCTATGCCGGCCATGGCGTCCATGATGCCGGCCTGAGTCTCGGGATCAGCCTCCCTGAGCATCTTCATCAGCGCCGGTATGGCGGACGCAGCGCCGGGTCCCAGTCGGGCGATGGCCCGCCCGATGGGTTCGACGGTCTGCGCCTGGTAGGCCTCCATGAGTGCCGGCAGCGTGTCCGCGTCCGCCGGCCCTATGCGGTTGAGCGCGGCCAGAACCGCCTTGCGCCGCACGTCGTCGGGACCCTCCAGGGTCTTAAGCAGGAAGGGCAACGCCTGCGGGCCGGACTTCCACAGTTGCATGGCCGCGAACTCGCTGCTCCGCGGCTTGAAGGAGAACTTCCACCAGGGCGGATCCACCAGGTGTTCGAGTCTCTTGATTCGGTCGGGAGTGCGCATCACCGTTTCCCCAAGCCGAGTAACGGAGTGCTGGGGCGCATTTGCTCAGCCCCCCCTACAAAGGGACGGCACCCAGAAGGCCTTGCGCCGGGGCCGGCAAGACTCATCCGCCACCCCGTGCGTTCGCCGCGCGATTCTTCCCGTGTACGGCCCATATTGTAGCCCCGCCGCATGGGGCAGTCAACACAGAACTTTCCGCGCAATGCAGGTCCCTGACCGGGCCGGGCGCGGAAGAGGGCGCCGGGCAAGAGCTGGTGCAGCGCGACTGCTTGACACTCCGGCGGGCTTTCACCTATAATCCCGTTGGCTGCGGGGTGTGGCTATATATTTTGTTCGTGCCGTGCCGACGGGTCGGGAAGGCTTGTGCAGATGCCAAGGGACAAGGGGTCGTCCGGTCGAAAAAGGCGGGCCTCAGGCGGTCGAAAAGAGCACGGCGGAGGCCGCGTAGTCCCTGATATCGTCCCGGATCTCGAGGCCGAAGGCGCGCCCTACAGGTTTCGTCAGCTCCTTTTTGTCACCCTGACGGCAGTGGTGGTTGCGGGTGCGGTGTTTTTCGCCTCGCATGCCCTCAAGGACACCGGTGAGGAGCTGGACCGCTTGCAGATGGACTCCGATCCCGAGAGATGTTACACTGTCAAGATGCGCGTGGCGCCGGAGGCCGAGAAGCAGGTCGCTGAGGCGTTTCTGCGCCAGGCCGCCGTGGTGTCGCTGGCGGCGGGGAGCGAGTTGTTCCTGCGCACGCTCCCGGACGGGAAGATTGTCCTGTGTGCGGGCAGCTTCGAGACGCCCGACGACCCTTCTGCGCAGGTCCTGCTGGAGCGGATCAAGGGCTTTGAGCTCCAGGGGGTGCGGGTGTTTAACGCCGCGCACATCGGGCCGTACGATCCCTTGGAAGCCCACTGACCGGGCATGGCGGCGGGTCCCTGCGGGGGTCGTAGCCGCAGTTTCTGATATCCGCGTAAGCATAACGCTGAGGAGTGTGTTCCTATGTCGCTGCATAAGAGCCTGAAAATCAAGAATCAGCACACGCGCGCGCGCAACGTGCTCAAGCGTGAGGAGCGGCTCGAGAAGCTCCAGGAGGACGAGCGCTGGTCGGAGGGCGTGTCGGTCTACGGCCTGCCGAAGGTGCGGGTCGAGGTCAAGGCCCCGCGCAAGCACGCTAAGGAGAAGGAAGCTCCGGACGCCGAAGGTGTTGAGGCCGCCGAGGGCGCTCAGGGCGCCCCGGCGGAAGGGGAAGAGACGTAGATCGGCCGCCTTGTCCGGGACGGTTCGGAGTTCTCGGGAGAGTGCCCGCCAGTTCATCCTTCGCAGTAGGAGTGCTACGGAGAACGGATGGATGCCAGCAAGCTGATCGCCAGCCGGATGGCCAGGATCGACTCGTCCGGAATCCGCAAGGTTTTCGATCTTGCCAAGAGCATCTCCCATCCGATCGACCTGAGCATCGGCCAGCCGGATTTCCAGGTGCCCGAACCCGTCAAGGCCAAGGCCATGCAGGCGATCGAGACGGGCATGAACCGCTACACGGTCACCCAGGGCCTGGCGGAGTTGAGGCGCGACGTGCTGGCCGCCGAGAAGGAGCGCACGGGCGTGCGGCACGACTCGGTGCTTGTCACGAGCGGCGTTTCCGGCGGCCTCGTGCTAGCCATGCTCGCGCTGGTGAACCCCCGGGACCGGGTTATCATCCCCGACCCATACTTCGTCATGTACAAGCATCTGTGCCGCCTGGTGGGCGGGGTGCCCCTCTACGTCGACACCTATCCGGACTTCCAGCTCACCGTCGAGCACCTCAAGAAAGCCCGGGCGGAAAGGGGCAAGATCCTGCTCCTGAACAGCCCCAACAACCCCACCGGCCAGATGATCCCAAGCGCCCGGCTGCGCGAGATAGCCTCCTGGGCGCGGGCGAACGGCGTATTCATCATCAGCGACGAGATATACAGCTCTTTCGCCTACGACGGCCCCTGTGCGAGCATCGCCGGGTTCACCAGGGACGTGATGTTGCTGAGCGGTTTCAGCAAGAGCGCGGCCATGGCGGGCTGGCGCGTAGGCTACGCCATCGGGCCTCCCGCGGTCATTGCCGAGATGACGACCCTCCAGCAGTACAGTTTCGTCTGCGCCCCCTCGATGGCGCAACATGCCGCCCTCGAGGCCCTCGCCTTCGACCCCACCACGCATGTGCGGGCCTATAGCGCCAAGCGGGACATCGTCTACGAAGGCCTGAAGCGCAGGTTCGACCTCGTCAAGCCTCAGGGCGCCTTCTACGCCTTTGTGCCCGCCCCCGGCGGGGACGGCGACGCCTTCTGCGAAAAGGCCATCGAGAACCGCTGCCTCATCATCCCTGGCAGCGTCTTCAGCGAGAAGAAGACGCACTTCCGCCTGAGCTTCGCCGCCCCGGACGAGACCATCGAGGCCGGCGTGCAACTGCTGTGCGCCCTGGCCTGAGCAGGCCCGCGGGGGCGGACGATTCTCCAGGGAGCTTTCCGATTCGCTGAGCCCCGCCCCGGACGGCGCCGGCCGGACATTGCTTCGACAGGAGTGAAGAGTGGCCAGAAGAATGACCGTCTCCGGCGTAGGCCCGATCATCGCGGCCATATCGGGTCCGTACCTCCTGTTGGCCCTGATCATGACCTACGCCTGCGGGGACGTCTTTGTTGTCAAGGGCATACCATACCCCTGGTTCGCCGCGTTCGGGTCCGTCCTGCTGGGCATAGGTCTGCCCTTGTTCCCGCGCTCGGCGAGGGCGGTGCGAAGGGCGTTTCGAAAGGGGAAGCTCGTCACGGAAGGCTGTTACTCTGTCTGTCGTCACCCCGTTTATGCCTCATGTCTGGTCTGCATCGCCGGCGTGGTCATGTTTTTCAGATCGTGGCTGTTGTTCAGCGTGCCGCTTGTGGCGTATGCCGCCATCAAGTTTCTGATAAGGAAAGAAGACGATTACCTGGAAGAGGAATGCGGCGAGGAGTTTCTGGAATACAAACGGAAGGTGAACGCCCTGTTCCCTACGTTCAGGAGGTAGGCCGGCCGCGGCGTCCTCATTCGCTGACGGCCGCCGGCTTCAGCAGCTCCGCGCCGCGCCCAAGGATGAGCTGTGTGTCGCCGGTCACCAGTTCCACGGGATGGTCGAAGACCGTGAGGAAGACCTCGCAGAGGTTGGGGTCGAGGATCCTGCCCGACTCGGTTCGCATGATGCGCGTCGCCTCCTCGTAGCTGAAGGCGGGCCGGTACGGACGCGCGCTGGTGAGCGCGTCGTAGACGTCGGCGACGGTGATGATCCTGGCCATCCTTGGGGATGTTCCTGCCTGCTTGTCCATGCGGGTAGCCGCTGCCGTCGTAGTGCTCGTGATGGTTCAGGACGGCCTTCGTGACGTGCTCGCAGCCGGGGATGGATTGGACGATCTGCGAGGATTTGACGGGGTGCTGGCGAATGATGTCCCACTCCTGCTCCCCGAGGCGGCCGGGCTTGTTCAGCACCGCCTCTTGGACGCCGACCTTCCCGATGTCGTGGAGCAGCCCGGCGAGGCGCACCTCCTCGACGCTGCTTCGCTCCCAGCCCAGCTCGCTCGCCATGACGCCGGCAACGGCGGCCACCCGCTGGGAATGGCCTGCCGTGTAGATGTCCTTGGCCTCCATGGCGGTGACAAGGGCCTCGGCCGATCCGCACAGAAGCGCCCGTATGTCGCGCCGGGATTCCATCAGGCAGTCCGCCCAGTCCTGCGCCTGGTTGAGGAGATTGAGGTAAACCTCGAGGAAACTCCCAGCCTCGTTGTTGGAGACGTTCTTCAGTGGCTCAACCTCGGCGCCGCTCTGATAGCTCTGGATGAAGTGGCGGACCTTTTCCATCGGCTCGACCACCGTGCGGGCAAGCCTCCTGCTGACAATGACCAGGAGCAGGCCCATCAGCAGACTGAATCCGATGATCGCGAGGGCCAGGACCCGTGCGTAGCGTGCCTCGGCGTCGTTCGGCACGGCAACAACGATTCTGCCCACTTGCCGGTCTGCATAGAGGAATGGATAGTGGAACAGCAGCTTGCCCGTCGTGTTGATCGTGACGGGTTCCGCCTCCTCGGTTGCGGCAGTGGAGGGTAGCAGCCGGGCCTCGAGGCTCCCTCTCTGAAGGGGCATCGCTCGCACCAGATCCTCCGCCGGGGCGGAGACCTGAAGCGCGAGGCCGGCGCCGCCCTTTCCCGTAATCGGTTGGTAGTGCAGCACATAGAGAGGCCCTGAGCCGGGACTCAGCGCACTCTGCGGCTCTCCGGCGATCGCCCGGGCCAGGCGCCCGGCCTCGCCGGGTGAGACCCTGTCCGTTCCAACTCCGACACGCTCCAGCGCTTCGGCCTCGTCGGCGCGACGCCACCCGTCCACCCGGCTCCCCTCCGCATCGTATACGGCCCAGGAGCTGAACCCCTTGGCGACCTCGCCAGGGGGCTCAGGACTAAGGACCAAGGACTCGGGGCCCTTCTGAGCGCTGAGCGCGCGCCCAAGGGTCTGCGCGAGCGCCTCGGCGTCGGAAGTGACATTCCGCATGCGCTCGTGGACGATCTCCTCGAACATCGCGGCCAGGGGCTCACACGAGCGGCGGGTCCTGTTCAGAAGCGACCGGCGCAACAGAAACCCCTCCAGGCCTATAGCCGCCACGCAGGTGATGGCAACTGCCGTGAGGGCGAGCATCACCCGCACGCGCATCGAGAGGTTCCTTCCCTGCAGCTGGGCCTGTTCCAGCAGCCTCTTCGGCATCAGCCGTTCAATGATCTTCTTTCCGCCCATAGCCCCTACCCTCCTGGACAGCGCCTCAGGCTTCCTCCGGCTCCTCCTCGCCCAGGCTCTGGACGAGTTTCTGCTGTAGGATCAACGGATCGTACGGCTTGACGATATAGTCCACCGCGCCGGCGTCAAAGGCCCGGATGATGTCCTTCGCTTCACCCTTGGCCGTGAGCATCATCACCGGGATATCCCTCGTCGCATCGTTGTCCTTGAGCTGCGCACACACCTGGAATCCGTCCACCCCGGGCAGCATCACGTCCAGAAGCACCAGGGCCGGCATTTCGCGCTCCGTCATCTCAAGCGCCTCTTCTCCGGTTGAGGCGTGCAGCACCTGAAAGCCGAACCGAGTCAAGCGCAACTCGATCATCTCCCGCACGTGTTCCTCGTCGTCGACAACCAGGATCTTTCTGCGTTTCATCCTCACACCCCTTCGTCCGTGCCGTCTTCAGCACATGGCGCCGTCCATCACCGTTCGGACCACACCTCCGTTTCGCGCAGTCCCGCGTTTCGACGGGTGCTTCTGTGTTTGGCCGATTGCAGCAGCTCTGCCGCCGTGTCTCCGTCGACCGGCCGACAGGCGATGCCGCAACTGATCGCACACTGCGGATGCGGGTGCGGCAACGTGTTGAGAAGTTGTGCCAGCGCGTCCGCAACCCGTTCGGAGACCAGCCGGGCCCCGCTCTGGTCCGTATCGTAGAGCACAAGTATGGCCGAATCGTCCCTCACGATGACCGAGTCCCCCGGCCGCAAGTTGTCGACCAGGCACTGCTCGACCATGGGGAGGTGTTCCAGGCGCTGGTCGGCGGCCTCGACGGTCTTCGGGCTCTTCATCGACAGCACGGTCAGCACGGCCACGGAAACAGGGGCGTCGATCGCCCGGGCCAGCATCAAGACGTCCGCGATCTCCGCGTGCAGATAATGCTCTCCCTGACGGAAGTCCGGGGGCAGGACCAGGCTGAAGGTGCTCCCCTTCCCCGGCTCGCTATCCACCGTGAGGCGGCCGCCGTGGAGTTCGGCTATGTTCCTGACGATCCGCAGGCCGACGCCGAGGCCCGATTCGCCGCCGCCGTCCGACATGCGTCGGGCCTTCCCGGAGGGGGCGAACACGCTGTCGATTTCGCTTCGCGACAGGCCCACCCCCGTGTCCCTGACCGAGAGTTCCACGCGCTCTTCCTTGTCCGGACTCCGAAGGCGGCGCGCCGAGAGGGACACTGCTCCGCCCCTGGGCGTGAACTTCATGGCGTTGGTGACCAGGTTGCTGGGCGCCTGGGTCAGAAGATCGCTGTCGCCGTAGCACCAGACGGGCCCGTTCGCCTCATCGAACGTCAAGCTCACGCCCTTCCTTTCGGCGACGCCGGCGAAGGCCCTCACAATGCCCCGGGCGAGCTCCGCCAGGTCGATCCTCTGCGCCGAGACCAGGATCGAAGCCGCCGGCCCGCAGTTGGTCGTACACATCCTTTCGGTCAGCCGCTCGATTCTCGCGGCATCCTCCCTGGCCGCCCTGACCATGTGGAGCTGCGGCTCGGCGAGCGGGCCGGCCGCTCCGTCAGCCACCAGGTTCAGGGCCTCCGACAGGGAGGTCTGTATGTTTCGTATCTCGTGGGCGAAGGCGACAAGCGGGTCCGAGCGCCCCGCCCAGCGCCAGTCCCTGCGAGGACCGAGCCGGACCATCAGGTGGACCATGCGCTCGTCCTCTTCGCCCTGCGCCTGCGTCAGCGTCGCGTTGAGCCAGCCATACCTGGGATGCTCGAGCTTCAGCCGCCTGCGCACGGTCGACCCGGAGGCGTGTTCGCGCAGGATCTCGCTGAGGCAAACCCGGCGCCCCCCGCAGTGGAGCATGGCTCCTGCCGGCTCCTGCTCGTCCAGCTCCAGAAAGATGCGGGCGGCCTTATTGGCTGCGACCACATGCCCGGAGCCGTCGGCCACTACAACACCGAAAGGCAGCAGGTCCAGTGCCAGCGTTCTCAGATCCGTACCCTGTCCCACTCCAATGCCCTCCTGGTCCTCCTGGCGTGGCGCATCGTTCCGATGTCCGCGCGCCCCCATGACCCGGGGTCATGCAGGCTCCCATACGGTATTCATCATCCGTTTCGGAGCCGGGATTAGTGCCCGCATGCCGCCGCTTGCCCTGCCATCCATCGCACTGCCTTCCTGCCGCGGGTGCGGTATGTTGCACTGAGGCCGCTTCTTTCCCCGCCCCCCGGGCTTCGCGTGCCGGCATGCAGACGTGCCCGCTTACCGGGGGCCGACGGCGAGGCTGTGTCATGTTGCGGCCGACACATGGCATAAGCAAAAAGTGTGCCTTCGCTATGTGCGGCAGGGGTTGGGAAAGCAGGCCGGCCGGGCTCAGCCGAGCTTGCCGGCGCCCTGGAGCACTCCCGCCAGCCTGAAAAGAAGACCGATGGGCGCCACCGTCATGCCCACGAGCACCATCCAGTGCTTGCTCCGGAACTCCGCCATCGCCTCAACCGGCGTGCACACATGGCCGTAGAGCATCCAGCAGAGCGCCGTCCAGTAAAGCAGAACCCCCCCGGCGCCCGCCGCGAACGTGGCGAATATGACGTGGAATTGGAGCAGCATGAGCGCCGTCCAGAAGCATACACCGCTCATCGCCAGAGCCAGGATGCTGCAGACGATGACGGTCGGGCTGATGATGCCCGGCACGAGTTCCAGCAACCACAGGAGCGCTCGCATTCCCGGCCCGAGGGGCTCCTCCGCCGCGCGGCGCGGAGCGGGCGACGGAAGCGGGGGCTTCTTGCCCAGCGGCGCGCCGCACCGGCTGCAGAAACGGTCGCTCTCCTGCCACAACGTTCCGCAGTTCGGACACTTGCGTAACACGCTGGACTCCTTCCCTCGCGCCAGTGCCTGGGCGAGGCCATGGTAAGCCCTTGTGCGCCCCCTCGCAAGTCCTCCCCTTGCCGGGCGCGGGGCCGTCGTTGACAAGGCGGCGGCGCGCTGATATCGTACGGCGGGAATGCCGGACCATCCCCTCGGTGACGACCCCTATCACGGCAAGCGATGGCACGCGAAGAACTCTCGCCCATGATGCGCCAGTACATGGCGTTCAAGACGAAGCATCCGGACGCCCTGCTGCTCTTCCGCATGGGCGATTTCTACGAGATGTTCTTCGACGACGCCAAGCTCGCCGCGCGCGTGCTGGGCCTGGCGCTGACCACTCGCGACAAGGGGACGAACCCCGTGCCCATGGCGGGCTTCCCACACCACGCCGCCGAGGGCTACATCAAGAGGCTCATCGACGCCGGCGTTCGCGTGGCCGTCTGCGACCAGGTGCAGGACGCGCGCGAGGCCAAGGGGCTGGTCGAGCGCGACGTGACGCGCATCATCACCGCCGGCACCCTGACCGAAGATGACATCCTGGATGCGCGGGCGAACAACTTCCTGGCCGCCGTGGCGGGCCGTGCGGGCGCCGTGGCGGGCGGGCCGGGCGCCGGGGCGTTCGGCCTGGCGTGGGTTGACCTGTCCACCGGCAAGTTCGAGGCGGAGGACGTGCCGGCTGAGGCGCTCGGCGACTCGCTGCGCCGCGTGGCGCCCGTCGAGTGCCTTCTGCCGGAGGCTGACGGAGCCGAGGGCGCGGAAGAGAATCCGGCCGTGGGGTTCCTGCCGGAGGGCTGCGCCGTGAGCAGGCGGCCGGCGTGGGAGTTCGCCCGAGGGGACGCCCACCGCCGCCTGACCGGGCACTTCGGCACCGCTACCCTGGACGGCTTCGGCTGCGAGGGGCTGGGGCCGGCCATCGGGGCCGCGGGGGCCGTGCTAGCCTACCTCGAGGAGACCCAGAAGGGGCGGCTGGGCCATATCCGGCGGATCGAGCCCTTCACTGCCAGCCGATACCTCGTGCTGGATCGCACGACCCTCCGCTCGCTGGAACTGGTCGAGACCATGCTCGGCGCGGAGAGGCGCGGGACGCTGCTGGGGGTCCTGGACCGCACGCAGACCCCGCCCGGGACGCGGCTGCTGCGGCGCTGGATACTCACGCCGCTCAGGGACCGGGGGGCCATCGAGAAGCGGCTGGACGCGGCGCAGGAGCTCGTGGGCGGCCGCCACCTGCGCGAAGGGCTGGCCGAGAGGCTGCGCAGGATCTACGACATCGAGCGCTTGACCACCAGGATCGCCTGCGCGCGCGCCAGCGCACGGGATCTCGTGGCCCTGCGCACCTCCCTGGACCAGGTGCCGGAGCTTGAGGGCGAGCTGCGCGAGGTGCGCTGCGCGCTGCTCGCGAGGCTAAGGGGCCGCCTGGACTCCGTGCCGGAGGCCGCCGGCCTGATCGCCAGCGCCATCCGGCCCGATCCGCCCGCCCTGCTCGCCGACGGCGGGATCATCCGCGATGGCTTCCGGCCAGAGCTGGACGAACTGCGCAAGACCGCGCGGGACGGCAAGAGCTGGATCGCGAGCTTCGAGGCCGAGGAGGTCCGGCGCGCCGGCATCCCGAGCCTCAAGGTGGGGTTCAACAGGGTATTCGGCTACTACATCGAGGTCACCAACACGCACCGCGACAAGGTGCCCGAGCACTACATCCGCAAGCAGACGCTCAAGAACGCCGAGCGCTACATCACCCCCGAGCTCAAGGAATGGGAGTCGCGGGTACTCTCGGCGGGCGAGAGGGCGAACGAGCTGGAGCTCGAGATCTTCCACCAGGTGCGCGAGCAGGTCGCGGGCCACGCCGCACGCCTCCAGGCCACCGCGCAGGCCGTGGCTGAGCTGGACGTTCTTCTGAGCCTGGCCACGGTAGCGGCCGAGGGGGGCTACGTGCGCCCGAGCATCACCGAGGACGCGCAGTTCATCATCGAGGACGGGCGCCACCCCGTGCTCGAACAGGTCATGGACGAGCCTTTCGTGCCCAACAGCGTCGCGATGGACGGGCGCGAAGTGAAGCTCCTGGTCGTGACGGGGCCGAACATGGCGGGCAAGAGCGTTTACATCCGCCAGACGGCGCTGCTGGCCCTTATGGCCCAGATGGGATCGTTCATCCCCGCGAAGGCGGCGACCGTCGGCATCGTCGACCGCATCTTCACCCGCGTAGGGGCGAGCGATGAGCAGGCGCGCGGGCAGAGCACGTTCATGGTCGAGATGGTCGAGGTGGCCAACATCTTGAATTGCGCCACCGACCGCAGCCTCATCATCCTGGACGAGGTTGGCCGCGGCACGAGCACCTTCGACGGGGTGAGCATCGCGTGGGCCACCGCCGAGCACATCCACAATTCGCTAGGCGCGCGCACGCTCTTCGCGACGCACTACCACGAGCTGGCGCAGCTTGCCGAGACGCTCGGGGGCGTTCGCAACCTGAACGTGGCCGTGCGCGAGTGGCAGGGGGAGGTGATCTTCCTGCACCGCATCGTGCCCGGGCACACGGACCAGAGCTACGGCATTCACGTGGCGAAGCTCGCGGGCGTGCCGCGGGAGGTAGTTCAGCGCGCCAGCGGCATCCTGGCGCACCTGGAGGAGCACGCCGTGCGGCCCGACGCGGGGACCGAGCCGCAGGGGAAGGGGCAGGCGCAGCCGCGTCCGAAGCAGGTCCAGATGTCCCTGTTTCAGCCGCTCGACGCCGAGGTGCGCGAGGAGCTTCTGAAGCTCGACGTCGACGCGCTCACGCCCATGGAAGCCCTCCAGCGCCTCGTGGAGATCAAACGTAAGCTAGATGAAGGCAGAGCGAACTAATCGGCCGTGTAGCTTCGCTCGGAAAGGGACTGCAAAAGCCCTTGTGCGCAGTGT
This sequence comes from uncultured candidatus Brocadiaceae bacterium, assembly GCA_964639345.1. Taxonomy (GTDB): domain Bacteria; phylum Planctomycetota; class Brocadiia; order SM23-32; family SM23-32; genus CAZHPE01. The sequence continues at coordinate 16,455 of CAZXDF010000015.1, forward strand.
AGTATCGTAGTGAAGACCGTAAGAGGTAGCCGGCTACTGAGCAAACTGGAGACATGAGTTAATGGCTCATTCACTGAGAAACGCGGAAACGCTTGCTCTTGTGCTACTGGCCTGCCTTGGAATTGCCTGCGGTATGTGCTCAGCCAATGAGTTAGAAGAAATTCTCGCCAATCAAGACGCCTACACATTCGTGTTCTGCTACTACGAGGACGCCGTTGCTTTCGCCATCAAGAACCTGGATGCGGAAGACCCGGAGCCGAAAAGATTCGCCGAGGATATTGCTTCCAAGATTGTCAGCGCGCGGCTGTATGGTCAGCTTCCAACGCAGGAGCTGAAACTGCTTTCCCTATACAGTCGCAGTGCAACAGATGATCATAAGCAGTCTAAGATTGCCTTTGCACAACTCGATTTGGGGAGCGAGGAAGGTATACCGACCATCATCTCGGTGTTGAAAGACAGACGATTATCGTTTGATCTTCGCGGCCGCGCTATAAGGAACATCCCTGAAAGCAAAGCCAGCGAGTTTGAGGAAGCCTTCGTGGCGGCCCTCCAGGACAAATTCGAGGTTCGAGTCGAGGCGGCGAAAAGATTACACCGCCTCGGCAACCCTAAAGGGAAGGAATGGCTGCTGGCGCAATTGAAGCAATATCCGGTCTTGAAGCCCAAGACGGTTGTGTTGGAAGCCGTGGCGGAATTACGGATCAAAGAAGCCGTTGCTTACTTGTTACCTTTGCTGTCCTATCGCGGTTCGGACTATAGCGAGGCCGAAAACCGCGCTGTAAGAACGGAGGTAGCTATGGCCCTTTGACCCCTCCCCGCTTCTTGTGCCAGTTGTTATGAGAGAATTGGATGGGGTTTCCTCGCTGGCTGGTCTGGAGGGAGGGGCGGAGCCCCGACCGGAGGACCAGCCAAGGACGCTGCGAATGCAACAGGCGTCCGCCAGTTCAATCCGCTG
>CAZXDF010000016.1:0-4544 GCA_964639345.1 uncultured candidatus Brocadiaceae bacterium
TACCGTCGCGGCGATAGGGGTCGGGGATGACCCAGACAAGAGGGACTGGATCGGAACCAGTTTTCTTTTCGGTGACTTGGTCCAGCCAGAAGAGGATGAAGAGAAAAAGGCCTGGAGAATCTGGCTCATAACAAACAAGCACGTTCTGACTGGCTTGAAGACGATATACGTGAAATTCAACTCTGCCGTCGATCCCGAAAGCATCGATTACGCCGTTCCCTTGATTGCGCGTAGTGGGAAGCTCAAATGGGTTGGGCACCCAAATGACTCGACCGACGTCGCTGCCATTTCAGTTCCAGTCAATCTGCTGCGTGAACAGCAGACCTTGTTTGCCTACTTCCGGTCAGATCAGCACATTGCGGGCAAGGAGAAGCTCCGGCAGAACGAGCTCACCGAGGGTGATCGTGTGTTCGTTCTTGGATTCCCGATGGGATTGGTGGATCCTGCCCGTCAATACGTCATCTGCCGCGGGGGTGTCATAGCGCGTATCCGCGATTACCTTGAGGATAAGGCGAACGACTTCTTGGTGGATGCAACGGTCTTCCCTGGCAACTCGGGCGGGCCGGTCATCCTCTGCCCTTCTGCGCTCGCCATTCAAGGCACCAAGGCGATTGAGAAAGCAGAGTTGATTGGTGTCGTCAAGAGCTACGTTCCCTATCAGGACCTGGCAATTAGCAGTCAGACCCACGCGCCTCGGATTATGTTCGAAGAGAACTCTGGCCTCGCTGCAGTAGACCCAATCGACGCGATTCTCGAAACAGTGGCAATTGCAGACAAGCGCTTGAAGTCACGAATAGCGCAGGCCAAGCACAAGGCCAAGAGGCAGGCTGCACAGGCAGAGGCTCCGACGGGGATTCAGGCATCTGCTGGCCCGTAATTGTTGCTCTTACCTTTGATGAATGGGGCCAGACTTCGTAGAGCTGCGAGACCGCTATCAGAGCATGCCGGACAATCGGCTCGACTGTCCTGCGTGCCCGCGGCAACCATGCAACCAGTGGACCGCCTCCTTGGGGGCCGAATCCAATCCACCCCATGTACCCTTTGCCGTGATTGTCGCAGGCAAGAATCGAAAGATGAGATGGAGGAATCTCTGCTCTCCGGGGCCTAACGCTGGGCGGGCCACTCAGGCCAGCACAGCACGCAATTCGTTGGCGCGGTCCGGCGTGAGGGTGCCTTTGGCGAGGGCGAGTTCAACGGTTTCGAGGCCGAGGAGCTTGTAGAGGGGCAGGACGTCCGGGGCGTTCGCCGCGATGGCTTCGAGATGGGTGCGGACTGTCTCCACGTCACCGCGTGCGATGGGGCCGGTGAGGCATGCGGGGATGCCGACGTTCTCAATGTTGTCGACCGTGCCACGGATCAGCGGCAGCAGGGCCTCCAGCGCCTCCCCTCGGTCCAAGCCGGCAGCCTCGGCGAGCTTGAGTGCCGCGCTTTCGAGCGCCACAAGGTAGTTGCACGCCACAACCGCCGCCGCGTGGTAAAGCGCCTTCCCTTCGGTAGGTATCGCGAGCACCCTCGCACCCAGCGTCCCCGCCGCCTCCCGGAGCGCCGCCACCGCCCTCGGGTCGCCTTCGATGCAGCAGAACGAGCCGGGCAGAAGCCGGACGGCCTGCTCAGCCGTAGCGAAGCTCTGAAGCGGATGAATGCTGCCCACGGCCGCGCCGCGGCCGCGGGCGTCTTCGAGGACCGAGGAGGAGCACGCGCCGCTGCAATGCGCCACGACTGCCCCGCTGCTGATGCCGCCCGCCTCAGCCAGCTCCCGGCAGACCGATGAGATGGCATCGTCGGGGGTGGTAATGAAGATCAGGTCGGCCGCTCGGGTCAGCTCCGCGGCGTCGGTGCTCGCGCGGCCGCAACCGGCGAAGCGGCATGCATCCCGAGCGGATTCGACGCTTCGGCTGGCGGCGCCCAGGAACTCCCAGCCCGCCTGCGAAAGCAACCGCGCCAGGGCGCTCCCAACCTTGCCCGCGCCAACGATGCAGAATCGCATTCATCTCCCCCCTGCCCCGCCGGGCCGAAAATCCCCCGCTCACTCCAGGTTCGTATGCCGCTGGCCGAGCATGCGCTTGGGAATGCCCTCGCGTTCGAGCAGCGAGTAAACGACGGCGTCGAAGTAAACCAGCAGCGCCTCCTCGAACAGCGTGTTGTTGTGCGGGCCGAGCGCGTAGCGGTAGCGCTTCCTGATCTCCGGCCCGGTCACCGGGATGACCAGGCTGTGATCCGCCGTCTCGGTCAGGGCGCAGTCGGCGACCGCCGTGACGGACACGACCTTCGCGCGCGATTCCTTCGAGACCCGCGCAAGTTGCAGGGTGGTCATCGTGGTGCCCGAGCAGGAGATGGCGATCATCAGGTCGCCGCGCGTGATACGCGGGCAGGTGGCCTCGCCGGGCACGTGCGCGTTGAAGCCGAACTGCATGAGCCGCATGGCGGCGCACCCGGCGATAAGGCCGCTCCGCCCCTTGCCGGTCACGAATACCCGCTTGGCCCGCAGCATCATGCGGATGAGCCTCTCGGTGGCCTCCGCCTCGATTCCGCACAGCAGGAACCGAACGCCTTCCAAGCGGTTCCCGGCGATCTCGCACACCCCCGGCCCGGCGCTACTTTTCGCCCTTGCCATCGGTATCCCTCCTCACCTGCTCCCAGCGCATCAGCTCGGAGACCTCCGCGAGCGTGCTGCCATCGCCGATCTCCGCCATCTCGCGATCCTCGCGTTCGACGACCGACTGCGCCCGGTTGGCCACCTCGACCGCGTTCTCCTGCGGCACGACGACCACGCCGTCGTCGTCCCCGACGATCCAGTCGCCGGTGCGGATGTACTGCCCGCCGATGCGGATCGGCACGCCGATCATCCCCTGCCCCTTCGGATCGCCTGCCGCCGGCGTCACCAGGCGCGCGAAGGACGGGAGCTTCATGCGGCGGATCTCGGCCGTGTCGCGGATGCCGCCGTCGATGACCACGCCGGCGAGCTTGCGCCCGATGCAGCTCATGGTAGCCTTCTCGCCCCAGACGGCCGGCGCCCGGCCGCCCGCGTCGATCACGATCACCTCGCCCTCCTCGGCCCGGTCGATGGCCTCGACGGGCTTGGCCCAGTCCCCGGGGTAGGTCCAGACCGTCAGGGCGCGCCCCGCCATCCGCGCGCCGGGAACGATGCTGTGGATGCCCTCGACGACGCCCGCGTTGTGGAGCGCCTCGGTCACGTCGGCCGCGGAGGTGCGGGCCAGCACCTCGGCGATGCCGCTCGCGTCGCCGCGCTTGAAGAATGTCGTTTCGACGGGCCGGCCCGTGCGAACGGCCTCCAGGATGGCCTCGGCGGCCGCCTTCGCATCGCGCGCTTTGGTGATCGCGCCGCCGACTATGACGATCGAGGCCCCCGACTCCACCGCCCGCGGCGCGGTCTCGGAGTTGATGCCGCCCGCCACGGCCACCGGAATGCTCACCTCGGCTGCGACGGCCCGCAGGTCGTCGAACGGCAGCTCGCCGCGCATCTGAAGGTCGATGGGCGTGTGGACGCAGACGGCGGCCGCGCCCATGGCCTCCACGTCCTTCGCCCGTTGCGCCATCGCCTCGCGACCCGGCAGCCCCACGAGGTCGACGCAGATGCGGGCGTCGTATCGCCGCGCGGCCTCGACGCACTCGGCGATCGTGGAGTCGCTCGCCACGCCGAGCACATGGACGACGTCGGCCCCGGCCTTTGCGGCGCACTCGGTCTCGACGCGGCCGGCGTCCATGATCTTCATGTCGGCGATGATGGTGGCCGAGGGGAACTCCCGCCGCAGGGCACGCACCGCGTCGAGGCCCTCGCTCTTTATGAGGGGCGTGCCCGCCTCCAGCCACTCGATGCCGCCCGCCGCGGCCTCGCGCGCGGCGCGAAGGGCCTGCTGAAGGTTCACAAAATCCAGCGCAAGTTGAACAACTGATTCCATCGGTGCCTCTTTCGGTCAGCCCTTGGCTCTACAACGTGAAAGCTGCCACAGAGATCACGGAGGTCACAGAGTCAATCATCGGACATCAGTCCTCCCGGCCTTCGTAGCCGATGCATCCTGCGCAGCAGCGCTGTTGCGGAGCACGGAAGCTACTTCGGCGGAGTAGGCGAGTCCTGACCCCTGATCCCTGGCCCCTGTCTTTTCTCCTTTCTCTGCGTCCCCCGTTTCCTCTGTGGCAAGTCTGACGTTGGAGTGTTGGCTTTGTCCGATCCTGTGCCATGACTATACAGCCCGCCGGCCGTTCCCGCAACCGTCCCTGAAGCCGGAGAGCGTCCGCGAATGGCAGGAATTCGTCTTGTCATGCCGGCGCCTGCCCGATCTGATGCAACCCGTGGGGGCGGCACCGGGGCTCTGAAGCTGCGTGCTCAATAAGGGGGGGTGCTCAGCGGACGCGGGAGGAGTTGCGCGCCAGTGGGTTCTTGCCCCGGATTTCCCAGTTACCGATAGGCTCCACGAGCGGGAGAGTGTATGATAGCTGCTCGAGAGACGTTCTGAGGAAATTGTAGCCACACGAAGCTGGAGAATCCAATGGGTGAGGCCGGAAATGCGGCTTTGAGACTGAGA
>CAZXDF010000017.1:0-4168 GCA_964639345.1 uncultured candidatus Brocadiaceae bacterium
TGCTGGACCCGGCAGCTCCACAACGTTACCATCACTCATGGCGTATCCACCCCTTCCTTGTAAGGTGGGTGACCCGAACTGAATCACCCAGGATACGCCACCTTCCCCTCCTCGTCTAAACACAACTTTCGGTTATAACTCCTGGCCTTACCCGCAGCAGTTCAAACTCAACATGCTATGGCAGACCCTCTTCTGGGCGCGGTACGACCTGAAAGAGATGAAGCGGGCCTCGGAGCTCGGCGATGTGACAGCATTCCACATAGCTCTTTCAGAGCTTGTGTTTCGATGGCTAAGGATTCTCTTCGCCATCAATGGGAGTTACTTCCGGGGCTCAAAGGGGGCGATGCGCGAGGTGGAGGCCTTTCGCCATCTTCCCGAGAACTTCTGTCAGCGAACGGAGGCAATGGTTTGCGAGGCGCTATCGCCGGACGTGCTGACCAGTTTCTACGGACGCGCCAAGGCCCTTACTTTCGAGATCGCTCAACTCGGCGCTTCTCAGGGGAAAGAGGAAGAACGGATGGTCCTGCGCGGTCTATCCGAATGGCCAGACGCCGACTCCTTCGCGGCAGAGCAGCTTTGACATTGTGGAATGAGTCCTCTGTGCCAGACAAATCAGGGACGGTCGCTGATTCTGGGAACGCCAAACCATCGCGTCCAGCCAATGGCGAGAACGCGGAGGCTGACGCGTGATGTTGTGCTTGGGAAGGTGAAACCAAGCCAATACCTGCCGTCGCTGCGCGCTCAGCTCGGGCCGCCGGGCCTCGCGAATCTCGTCCTGTCCGAACTCGATTATGACGCCGCCCATGCGGTGCCGAGACCCCAGGCCGTGCGCCCCCTGAACGCCACCGAACCATGCGCCGTGCCCCCGCAATCCGTACGCCAACCGCGTGGCCGGCAAGGTCACAGGAGCCGCGGCACGGGACCGAATTCCTCCACGCCTCGGCCGATCTTCAGTATGCGCTCGAACTCTGCCCCCGGCGGCGTGGTGTCGGATATCCCGAGGATGAGGTGATCGCCACGGCCGACGGACTCGAAGAACTCGGCCAGAAAAGCATCGAAGTCGCGATCTGACATGGAGGATTTCAACAGGGCTATCGCGGGGATCCCGCCCATGATCGTGATCCGGTCCCCGAAGGCCTCCCGAACCTCGCTGAAGGAAAGTTTGGTCATGGGCGCGGGGCAGATCGAATCCGCAATGTCGATCTCCGAGTCGACGTAATGCGAGAGCAGCCCGGCGTTCTCCCCGTCGGTGTGCGTGAGCAGGTACTTGCCGCGCGCGTGGAGGGTGCGGGCGAACGCCCTGAGGGTGGGCAGGATGTGCTGGTGGAAGAACGGCGGATACGTCACCGAGGCATCGTAATTCCCCCCGAGGAACAGCACCTCCGCGGGGCTCCGCGCTGCGACGTCCAGCAGCCGATCCCAGTAGGCGCCTATCCTCCGGGCCAGGAGCGCGATCTCATCGGGGTGGTCGTGCATCTCGTAGAAGAACAGCTCCAGCGGCATCAGCTCGTGCTGCACGAGGTGCATCGGGGACGCCGCAAGGCTCACGAACCCGACGGCGATGCCTCGGTCCGCGACTCGGGCCGCGAACTCGAGGTAGCCCTCGTCATTGGGCTCGACGCGCGCATTCTCGAAGATGAAACCGAGCGCCTCGTAGTCCCCGGCGTCCTTGAAAACATGGCCCTCCACGTGGGTGAGGCTGATGCCGGCTTTGCGCATGGTCTCGTCATACAGCACCGTCGTGGTGAGAGTCCCCACGGGCGTCTCGTATTCGACGAACGTCTGGTCGCCATCGACCCGGACCGAGCGCCGGACGTTTTCCAGCACCGTCCGATACGGCATCGTCTTCAGGTTGTAGAGGCCCAGCGCCCTGTCCACGTCGTCCTCGATGCCGCGAAGGTCGCGGAAGTCCGGCACGACCGCGTGAAAGCCCACGCCGAGATCATCCACCAGTTGCATCAGGGACGCGTCACGGCGCTTCCCGGGCAGCGTGCCCGCACGCTTGCTCGCCCGGTACCACAGGTCCAGACGCGGGGCCCATGGAATCCTATCGGTAGGTTCGCCCCTGATGGCGGCCAGCATTCTTTCCCGATGGGTCATCGTCACACCTCCACCGACGCGACCGCTGCCCGGCCCCCGGGCCGGCCGTCGTGCACCAGAAGAAACCCACATCTTACCGCCCCCAGCCCCGGCTGCCCCTGAGGGCGCTCCTTGACGACAACGCAGAGGTCAGTGTCGGCTACTTCTTCTGCAGCGCCAGAGCCTTACTGCGGGATCGCCAGGACGTTGTCGTTCTCCTGTCATTGATGACACGCTTCGGATGGGCCACGTGATGGAGCAGATGGGACATGAAGACCAGGTCCAACGACTCGTCCGGATACGTCAATGACTCTGCGTCCTGAAGGTCCCACCGGACACCATGCAGGACATCATACTGCCTCGGCGACAAGCTATCTACCCTTCCGTCGGTCCCGGCGCTCTTCGACGATCTCTTCGGCGATGGCCAATGGCACGGGCTCGTAGTGTTCGAAGTGCATGGTAAAAGCGGCACGGCCTTGGGTGGTGTTGCGCAGTTCGCTGATATAGCCGAAGAGGTTGGCCAGGGGGCATATGGCCTCGACAACTTGGGCGTTCCCCTCCCGGCTGATGTCGATGATGCGGCCGCGCTTGGAGCAGAGCCCGCCAGTAATGCCGCCGCCGAACTCCTCGGGGGCAGTCACGTTGACGCTCATGACCGGCTCGAGCAGTGCCGGGTGGGCGCCGCGGAAGGCGCGCTTGAAGGCCATCGACGCGCAGATGCGGAAGGCCCTTTCCGAACTGTCGACCTCGTGATGTGAGCCATCGGTGAGGCTCACGCGCAGGTCGACGACAGGGAAGCCGGCCCACGGCCCTTCCTTCATGGCGTCAATGATGCCCTTTTCCACGGCGGGTATGTACTCCCGAGGGATGCTGCCGCCCCTGATTTCGTTGATGAACTCAAAGCCCTGGCCCGGGTCGAGGGGCTCCACGGTGAACTCGACGTGCGCATACTGACCCCGGCCACCGGTCTGCTTCTTGTGCCGCTCGACGATTTCGATGCGGCGCGTGATGGTCTCGCGATAGGCCACCTGCGGCTCGCCCACTGCGACCAAGACGTCGAATTCGCGCCTGAGCCGGTCGACGATGATCTCCAGGTGCAGTTCGCCCATGCCGGAGATAATGGTGTCCTCGGTCTCCGGCTCGACTTCCACGATGAAGGTGGGATCTTCCTCGGCCAGCTTGACCAGGGCACTCTGCATCTTGTCGCGGTCGGCCCGGCTTTCCGGGTGAGCGGCCACGCTGATGACAGGCGCGGGAAACTCGATGGCCTCGAGAACGATGGGGTTGTCCTCGCAGCAGATCGTGTCGCCGGTAACCGTATTGGACAGGCCGATCACAGCGCCGATCTCGCCGCAGTAGAGCGCGTCGACCGCTTCCCGGCGATTGGCGTGCATCTTCAAGAGCCGTCCCACGCGCTGGCGTTTCTTCTGATTGCTGTTGTAGACGTATGATCCCTCTTTGAGGGTGCCGGAGTAGACGCGCACATAGACCAGCTTGCCCGTGTGCTTGTCAGTGGCCACCTTGAAGGCCAGCGCCGCCAGGCGACCGTCATCCTTCGGAATCCGCTCGATGGGCTTTCCCTCCAGGCACGACCCGATGACGGGCGGCAGATCGATAGGGCTGGGCAGATAGTCGACCACCGCATCGAGCAAGTGCTGCACGCCCTTGTTCTTGAAGGCGCTGCCGCAGAGCACGGGGTAGACCAGGCGCGCATGGGTGGCCACGCGAATGGCCGCGCGAATCTCCTCCTCGGTGATGGGCTCGTCGGCGCAGAACTTCTCCAGGAGCGCGTCGTCCACCTCGGCGCATTTCTCGAAGAGGTTGCGGCGCCATTCGGCGGTCTCCTCGGCCATCTCCTGCGGGACGGGTTCCTCATGGAACGTCGTGCCCTGATCGGCCTCGTCGTAATAGACCGCGCAGTTCTGGACCAGGTCGACAATGCCCGTGAACTCCTCCCCCGCGGTGATCGGCAGAGCGACAGGCACGGCGTTGGCCCCGAGCTTCTTCTGAAGCTGCTCGAGCACGCGGAAGAAATCCGCCCCGATGCGATCCATCTTGTTCACGAAGGCTATCCGCGGCACCTCGTACT
>CAZXDF010000018.1:0-5781 GCA_964639345.1 uncultured candidatus Brocadiaceae bacterium
AGGACTTCCGCGAGGACCCGCCTAGGAAGTTCTATCGCCTCTCTCCCGGACGCGAGGTGCGCCTGCGCTACGCGTACCTCATTACCTGCGTCGACGTGGTTAAGGACGAGGAGACGGGCGAGGTGGTCGAGCTGCACTGCACCTACGACCCGGCCACGCGGGGTGGAGACGCCCCGGACGGGCGCAAGGTCAAGGCGACGCTGCACTGGGTGTCGGCGGACCACGCGCTCGAGGCCGAAGTGCGCCTCTATGACCACCTCCTCCTGGACGCAGGGGCGGACGGGGAGGCCGATGAGGGCGACCTCAAGGCGCGGCTGAACCCCGACTCGCTCGAGGTGTTGACCTCGTGCCGGGTAGAACCCGGTCTGGCAGGCGCAACGCCGGGAAGCCGATACCAGTTCGAGCGACAGGGCTATTTCTGCGTCGATCCCGACTCGGCCGGGGACAAGCTCGTGTTCAACCGCACGGTATCGCTGCGTGACACGTGGGCCAGGATTCAGAAGGCGGCAGGCAAGTAACACGACAACATCGGACTTGCCACCGAGGACACAGAGGTCAAAAGGTCGAAGGGTCGAAAGGTCCAAGAGTTACGACACCACGAAAGGCGGTTGCACCGCCGATGCAATCGGTTTTGGCGATAGAGACAAGAGACACAGATTCACACAGATAGAGACGGATGAAGAGATACGGCCCACGGCGGGCCGTTACCACCAAATCCAGTTGGACTGGTGACACAGGCAAGGGATGAGGGAGCAGGGATCAGCGGCAAGGTCAAAAGGTCGAGGGGTCGAAAGGTCCAAGAGTCACGACGACCGATGCAATCGGTTTTGGTGATACAGGCAAGGGATGCGATGAAGGATGTCTTTACCACGAAAAGCGGTTGCACGGCGAAGGATGTCTTTACCACGAAAGGCGGTTGCACCGCCGGGCTTTGACTCTTCGACTCTTCGACCTTCGTTGGCACTCGCCTACTCCGCCGAAGTAGCTTCGGCTACGAAGGCCGGGAGGACTGAAGCCCGATGATCGAGCGTGTGATCTCCGTGGCAGTTCCAACGTTTGGGGGCTATCAGCCCGTGGCTAAAGTGGCTTCTTGCGCATCCGGGCTTTCTTCGGCTGGCTGAGAAGCCCGAATTCGGCACTCTCAGCGGGCCTGTTTGCTGGCTCAAGGGCGTACGACGACTTCTGCCACGGGCTGCTAAGGCGCCGAGTCCGGTCCGTGGGTCCTGAGCAGGTCCAGCACCTTTCGATGTCGGCGCGATTCGGCCAGGTCCAGCGCCGTGCGTCCGTGGAGCGTCTTGGCCTGGGCAGAGGCGCCCGCTCTCAGCAGAAGTTCACAGACCGCTACGTGCCCTTTCTCGGCGGCGGTGTGCAGGGGGCGATAGCCCTGCTGGGCGGCAGCGTCCACGTCCGCGCCCCTCTCCAGGAGCAGGGCGGCGGCCTCAGCGTTGCCTTCTGCGGCCGCGTAGTGCAGCGACGTGAACCCGAGGAAATCGGCGGCTCCGATGCGGGCGCCGGCATCCAGCAGGACCCCAACCGTCTCCGCCTGTCCGCTGGCCGCGGCCATGTGGAGCGGGGTGCGGCCGAACCCTGCCGTGGCACGCGCGTGCGCGCCCGCTTTCAACAGCGCCGAGGCGATCTCCGGCTCGGCATCCTTTCGGGCAGACTCGTCCCCGTGCCCTCGGCGGACCCGGCGGCCGCGCATTGTACGGGCCAGCGCCCTGTGGTTCCGGGTGGCCACAAGGTGCAGCGGCGTGAAGCCGAGCAGGCCCTCGCGCGCGCCGGCGTCGGCCCCGTGCTCCAGCAGCAACTGCACCACATCCAGTCGGCGCTCCAGCACCGCCATGTGCAGGGGCGTTCGCTCGCTCGCGTCCCTGGCGGCGGCCAGCGTCGGGTCGGCGTCCAGAAGCCTCCGCACGCCATCGGCGTCGCCCTTTGCTGCGCACTGGTGGACGGCGGGCAAGCGGGGGCGGCGCGCGCGCCATATCTCGCGCACGGCAATGGCGAGAGCCCCGAGGGCCGCGGCGGCCGCGCAGGCGCCTGCCGCCGCCGTCGGCAGCGTTGGCTCCATGGAAGGCGTAAGGCCTATGCAAAGCGCCAGGAGCAGAAGCGAGACGATTATCAGCACCTTTGCCAAGCGCAAGCTGGCCCTGCGGTTCATCGGCCCCGTGTCCTCACGATAACGTTGACGGACCGCCGAGCAGCAGCTCCTCGGCGTTCCTGGTGGTAATTCGCGCGATCTCCTCCGCGCCTGCGCCGCGCAGCTCCGCCAGCGTGCCGACAACCAGCCGGACGTTCGCCGGCTCGTTCGGCCCCTCGGGCGCTCCCGCCGGCCTCATGTACGGGCAGTCCGTCTCCACGAGCAGGCGCTCGGCCGGTATCGACGCCGCGGCGGCCTTGAGCTTCTTGTGTCGCGATCGCGTGGCCGCCCCGCCGAAGGCCACGTGCATGCCGAGTTCGACGTAGCGCTCAGCGGTCCCGGGCGTCCCATCGTAGCAATGCCGCACGCCCCGCACGCCCGCGCCCTCCCGGGCCAGTATGGCAAGCACGTCCTCGTCGGCCCGGCGCGCATGGATGACCAGCGGCTTGCCCACGGACCGGGCGAGGCGCAGGTGCCGGAGGAAGCAGTCCACCTGCATCTCGGCCGGGGCGTAGTCCCGGTGGAAGTCCAGCCCCGTCTCACCCACGGCCGCCACCTCCGGCAGGGCGGCCAGTGCGGCCACCTGCTCGAAATCGCCATCGTTCGCCTCGGCGCAGCAGTTTGGGTGTATGCCCGCGGTGGCCAGCATCCGGCCGGGAAAGCGCCGGGCCAGTTCCATGCAGCGGCGGCTCGACTCCAGGCTCGTGCCCACGCAGACGATCCGCCCGACGCCGGCCCTGGCGGCCCGTTCCATGACCGCCTCGAGGTCGTGCGCGAACTCCTCCGCGTCCAGATGGGCATGTGTATCGATGATGTTCATGCGCTGGAACAGGTCAATGGCTGCGATCGGGACTCGGGCGCCGACAGCGAGCATCCGATGCAGAAGTTAAGGCCCACGATGTCGGTGCAGACCGCGAACGTTTTGCGCCGGTTGCCCGTGTTGATTATAATTGCTCAGGGTGCCCACCCCAAACGAAGGGGTGGCGGAGCTGCGAAGGTGGACCCCGTTGGCGGGCGATGGGTTATGATCGCCTCGCGACGGGCCGCTCATCCCGGTGACCGGCAGATTAGCCCCCGGCATTCATAGGAGAGGACGATGAAGATTGCAGTCGTGGCCTCCGAGGTCGTGCCGTTTTCCAAAACGGGCGGACTGGGAGACGTGATCGGCGCGCTGCCGCGGGCGCTGGAGGAGCTGGGACTGGAAGTCACGGTGATCAGTCCGCTTTATGCCGTGGTCCGCACCAACTCGCAGCAACTGGGGATCGAACTGAAGGAATGCTCCGGCGGCGCCATCACCGTTCCGATCGGGGACATCGAGGTCGAGGGTCGCGTCCTGGAGGGCCACGTGCCGGGGCACGGGTGTCGGGGCACGGGCGTGAGGGTCCTGTTCCTGGAGAACGACGCCTACTTCGACCGTCCCGGACTCTACACCTCGCCGCGAGACGGCACCGATTACCAGGACAACAGCGAGCGGTTCGTCTTCCTGTGCCGCGGGGCGCTGGAGGCGTGCAAGGCCCTGGGGGTCGTGCCGGATGTCTTTCACTGCCACGACTGGCAGACGGGGCTCCTACCCGTCTACCTGAAGCACCTCTACCGCGAGGACTTTCCGCGTTCCGGCAGCGTCTTCACCGTGCACAACGTCGCCTACCAGGGCCTGTTCTGGCACTGGGACATGAAGCTCACGGGCCTGCCGTGGGAACTGTTCGACTGGCGGATGTTGGAGTACTACGGCAACCTTTCGTTCCTGAAGGGGGGCCTGGTGGGGGCGGACAAGCTCACGACGGTGAGCCGCAGGTACGCCGAGGAGATCCAGACCGAGGAACACGGGATGGGCCTGGAGGGGGTGCTGCTGAGCCGCGCGGCGGACCTGTGCGGCATAGTCAACGGCGTCGACTACAGCGTCTGGAACCCCGAGCACGATCCGGCGATCACGCGGCACTACTCCCCCGACGATCTCTCCGGCAAGGCCGAATGCAAGCGGGCGCTTCAGGAGGTCTTTGAGCTCCCCCTGGATCAGAGCGTGCCCGTGATCGGCCTGATCGGGAGGCTGGTGGACCAGAAGGGCTTCGACCTCGTCGTGGCGGCCATGGAGGAGTTGATGGCCCGGCAGGTTCAGTTGGTCTTTCTGGCGGCGGGTCAGCCGGCCTACCACGAGATGTTGACGCAGTTGAGGGAACGGTATCCGGCGCGAATCGGCGTGCGCCTGGATTTCGACGATGCCCTGGCGCACCAGATCGAAGCCGGCAGCGACATGTTCCTCATGCCGAGCCGGTTCGAGCCCTGTGGCCTGAACCAGCTCTACAGCATGAAATACGGCACCGTGCCCGTGGTGAGCGAGACGGGCGGGCTGGCCGACACGGTCGTGGAATGCCCGGACACGGGGACGGGTTTCCTGTTCGCCGCCACCTCTGCCCAGAAGGCGCTCGCCGCCGGGGGCGGTCCCATCGCCGGGGGGGAGATGGTGCGGGCGATCGACAGGGCGCTGAAGCTGTATCGGGACGATGCGGACGCCTGGCGCGCCCTGATGCTGCGGGGCATGGCGCAGGACTGGTCCTGGGGCCGGAGCGCGCAGGAATACGTGGAGGTCTTCGAGGAGGCCGCGAGGGCGCCGGCGAAGGAAGGCGGGAAATAACGGCGGTGCAAGCGGCGCAAGCGGCGCAGCCGCCTTGTAGCAACAAGGGCCGCTCGGGGCCGGCGCAAGCGGTGCAACCGCTTTTCTTGAGCAAGACCGTTGGTCGCGGCTATTTGGTCAACAAGGGCGGTGCAACCGCCTTTGGGCAGAAAGCCGCGCGCGGGCGCTCTTGAGAAAGAAGGCCCCCGATGGCGGCCGATAGGGCTTGACCGGCAGAGGATTAGGTATGAGCGATAGTGGCTCCGAGGATTCAAGGTCCGAGGACCGTCGGGCAGAGGGGCCGTCTCCTTCGCAGGGAGCCTTCCATCCCTTCGCCGCAGGGCAGGTGCCTGAGCGGGAACAGAACGGCGAGGGTCCGGCCGAACCCGACGGATACGGGGCGGACCGGCTGGAGGCGATCGTGCGAAGCCCGTCGTCCCTGCTGCTGTACTGGGACCTTTCCGGCCCGGAGGGCGCGAGGGTCAGGCAGGGCGCCCGGGAAGGGGAGGGGTGGGTCTTGAGGCTCACCGACGTGGGCAGCGGGCGGCGCACCGAGACCCCCGTCGAGACCGGCTCGCGCAACTACTACATGCGCGTCGAACCGGGCCGGGCCTACGTCGCTGAACTGGGCGCGGGCGCAGGGAAAGCCTTCCGGCCCGCGTGCCGGACGAAGGAGGTGCAGATGCCGCCGGGCGGCGGCCCAGCCGCCTTTGAGCAACACGGGCCGCGTGCGGGCGCCTTTGAGCAAAAAGGCCCCTCGGGGCCCGCTGGCGCAGAAACTTTGCCCGGCCTCACGTTCGAGCCTTCGCTCCTGCACGGCGGATATTCTTCCGGGGCCCCCGCTCGAAGGGAATAGCCCCGGTCGGTCCGCCTGCGGACATTTTCGATCTTCGATCACTACTGTCCGGTTATAAGTCGAGCAGTGGCAACTGTTTGCGGAAACAGGGTTCTCTGTTTTCCGAGAGCGCCGTCGTAAGTGCTTCGCAGAGCGGAACTTTCTCGAAAAGACAGATGCTGAGGATTTGTAGGATTT